>JAAETN010000423.1 GCA_024228355.1 Maribacter sp.
ATTGGAAACCCTAAGGGAATTAGTACGTGAGGGCAAAATTAGGCATGTGGGCATAAGCAATGAAACACCTTGGGGAACTATGCGGTTTTTGGAAGAAAGTAAAGTACATGCCAGTTTACCACGTGTTGTCACCATTCAAAATCCCTATAGCCTATTAAACCGCTTATTTGAGACGGGATTGAGTGAAATATCAATTCGAGAACATATTGGTCTTTTGGCATATTCGCCAATGGCGTTTGGTGTATTGAGCGGAAAGTACTTAGGAGGCAACCTTCCTGATAAATCCAGATTGGCCCTTTTCCCGAGTTACAATAGGTACGAAGGGAAAAAGGCAACAAAGGCCACTCAAAAGTATTTTGACCTTGCCCAAAAGCATGGTCTTTCATTGGCACAGATGGCTCTGGCCTTTGTGAATTCCAGGCCTTTTGTTACCAGTACTATAATAGGGGCAACAACAATGAATCAACTAAAAGAAGATATTGGAAGTATTGATGTTAAATTGAGCGATGGGCTATTAAATGATATTAATGCCATACATAACGAAATCCCTAATCCTTCTCCATAAATATAGCTATATGTATTTTTTAAGAATAGGTTTTGGTCAGCTTGCTTTGATAATTGTAGTGGTACTGATTATTTTGGTCTTTGCCAGAATTATGAGAGATAAGCGCTAATGGAACAAACCACTTACAACATCCTCAATCCTAGCGACAAGTTCTATACTGATTTCTGGGTTTTTAAGACTGATTTTATTGTTTTTGGCAACATAAATATTGTTGAAACCCAACTTTTCAGCTTCTAGAATGCGTTGTTCAACACGTTGTACAGGACGAATTTCTCCAGCCAGGCCAACTTCAGCTGCAAAGCAAATCCCTTTCTCAATAGGAATATCGGCATTGCTTGAAAGTATCGCCGCGATAACCGCTAAATCAATGGCAGGGTCATCAACTGAAATTCCTCCCGTTATGTTCAGAAACACATCTTTTGCTCCCAATTTGAATCCGGCTCGTTTCTCAAGAACCGCTAATAACATATTCAATCTTTTGGCGTTATAACCCGTTGTAGAACGTTGGGGTGTGCCATAAACAGCGGTACTCACCAAGGCTTGAATCTCAATCATTAATGGGCGCATACCTTCTACGGTTGAGGCAATTGCTGTACCACTAAGACCCTCATCGTTTTTTGATATCAATATTTCAGATGGGTTGTTCACTTCACGGAGTCCACTGCCTTGCATTTCGTAAATGCCAAGTTCTGCGGTAGACCCGAATCTGTTTTTAAGAGCGCGGAGAATGCGGTATACATAATTGCGGTCCCCTTCAAACTGCAATACCGTATCTACCATATGCTCTAATATTTTAGGTCCGGCAATAGAGCCGTCTTTGGTTATATGGCCAATTAAAATAACAGGAGTATTGGTTTCCTTGGCAAATTTTATAAGCTCTGCGGCACATTCCCTAATTTGGGATACGCTTCCAGCAGCGGACTCAATATAATCAGAATGCAAAGTCTGTATGGAATCTATGACCACAATATCGGGTTCCATAGCTTCAATCTGCTGAAAGATATTTTGGGTTTTTGTTTCCGTAAGGATATAACAGTTATCACTATTTGGTAAAATGCGGTCTGCCCGCATTTTAATTTGCTTCTGACTTTCCTCACCAGAAACATATAGCGTTTTATACGGTAATTTTAAGGCAATTTGAAGTAGTAGTGTACTCTTGCCAACACCTGGCTCCCCTCCTAATAAAACCAAAGAACCAGGAACGAGACCACCACCCAATACACGATTGAATTCGAGGTCATGGGTATTTAATCGCACTTCTTGGTCAGTACTTATTTCATTTACACGTAATGGCTTTGCTATCTTTTTTGTGGTACTTGTAGGGGTCTTCCAACCTTTTTTCTCTTGTTTTTGAATTACCTCCTCCACAACGGTATTCCATTCTTTACAGGCAGAACATTGCCCTACCCATTTTGCGTATTGGGCGCCACAGTTTTGACAGAAAAATGCAGTTTTGGTTTTGGCCATTACCTCTTTATTGGTTCTGGCTAAAGATAAAGTAAACTTTTAAAAAATGTAATTGATTATCGTTTTTCTGACTGGAATTTTAGAAACCGAAATCAGCCTTTAAAGCATCAATTTTTTCGAGGGCCATTTCTTTAGTTAGGAAATCAATTTCATCCATTCCAAAAGCTTTTTCAAAGGTACGGAGTGCTTTTTTTGGCTCTCCTAATTGTTCGTAGTATTCACCCTCAAAATAAAATCCCAACATGGTTCCTGGAAATTCAATCTTACATAAATCCGACAAAGGCTTTAGGGATTCAAAATCCTCTTTTTTACGTGTGCCGGCATAGACAGCCATTACATCATTGAGATCAACGGTTTTCTTGATTCCAAATAGGTCTTCTATGGTTTTGTATTTATTTTCCAGATAATTGAAAACTGGTTCTTCAGAAGTCAGTATTTGTGTTTTGTATTCTTTGGGGCTTATGGGTTTGAACATGCCAAAAATGTTATCGAATGCCTTTCCAATGCCATAGGTAGCAATTGAAATATGATCAGCACTTGGGTATTCATCAAAATAGTAATGTAGGGATTCTTTATCAATCACCTTAATAGCATTGTTCATTGCCATGATTCTTGGCGTATTTTTACTTTTCTCTCCCTCAATGATCAATTGGTAGAATATTTGCTGGTTCAAGGCCTTCAATCTTGAAGGGACATGGGTTTCCATGTCGGGTGCCAAGGTGGGCGAAATACTAATATATGCATTGAAAAGCGAATTGTTCTTGAACAACCAATAGTTTTCAAAATTAGCCGAAATATCGTAACCAACTATCATCTTAAATGGAGCAGTATTGTAGTTTAAATCTAGATAAGGAATAATTTCCATACCGAGAAATTCAAAAAATTTCTCTCCTTTTTCAGATGGTAAACCTGTTTCTCTGTCATATGCGCAATCATCAAACCGAATACTATCCTCGCTCTGGTGTATACCTACGATTATCGACTCTGGCAGCCCATGAAATTTGCTATAAAATTTAGCTGTAGCCACGACTTGTTCAAATAGATAATCAGCATCCAGTACAACAATTAGTGGATGTTTTTTTTCTTTATCGGATTCTTCCGGGAAATAATAACTCACATCCCTTCTTTCTTGAAGTTTAAATGATTCGAATATCTCTTTGGTGACCTGGGCATTGACTCCAAAGCAAAAAAGAATTGTCAAAAGAAAAAGAAAACGTTGCATAAAACAGGTTTACAGTAACTAAAGGTGCTACCGGTTTCTGTTCAATAACGGTAATAGTAGAAAAGATATTGCCCCGAAAACTACTAGTACAATGGTTTGGGATATCCACATGATCCATCCGAAGGCATCCCCTGAAACCGTATTAATACCATATATGGCCAAGGCTTGGCTAACTGCGATAGGATAAAGTCCTATGCCACCATTAGTGAACATCATGGCCAGTGCCCCAGCAACAAAAGCAACCAACAATTGACTCAAGGTAAGATCGATGGTTTCTGGCACCGTAAATTTAATAACCCATAACATGCCAATATAACAGCCCCAAATGAACAAGGTGTGTAGAATGAAACCCCATTTATTCTTCATTCTAAAAATACTCAATACTCCATCTAATAATCCCCTTAAAAAGCTTTTCACTTTCAAGGCAAGTCTATGATTCGACTTTTTTATAAAGACTATGAAGATTACAAAACCAGCTAGTCCCATTCCTAAAAGTGTTAAGATGCTAGATATGGGAAGTCCTTTGTCTTGAAGAAATGAAAGGATGATATCGGTTTGTAATAACAAGGTCACCAAAATAATAGACAATAGCATAATAACATCGACCACTCTCTCAATGACAATGGTTCCTAAACCTTTTTCGAAAGGTACATCTTCATAGGTTGCCAAAGCCGTAGGTCTTAGGATTTCACCCATTCGAGGAATACCCAAATTGGCAAAGTAGGCCATTAAGATGATTAATAAATTGTTGGACAATCGTGATCTGTATCCAAGGGGCTGCAGTAGGTAATTCCATCTTATAGCCCTTGAAATATAGGCCAATACCCCAAAAAGTATAGATATGCCCACCCAGAAGAGATCGGCTTCCTTTATATGATAGATAATCTGTTCCCTATCTTCCTCAGAGGTAGAATTGTACCAGTACCAAACCAAAAAAACTCCCAAGGCAATTGGGAGTATGTTTTTTAAGGTCTTTTTTAAGGTTGTGGTCAAAAAATCAGTTTAATAAATTGGTCTCCTCATTGGGGAATACCAATGCCGGATTAAATTTTTTAGCTTCTTCTATATCCATTCTGGCATAAGTGATCAATATCAAAATATCGCCAACGGCTACTTTTCTGGCCGCGGCACCATTTAAAGTAAGTTCCCCACTGCCTCTAGGGCCAGGAATAACATACGTTTCCAATCGTTCACCATTATTATTGTTCACTACCTGTACCTTTTCCCCTTGAATTATGTTGGCAGCGTCCATCAGATCCTCATCTATGGTAATGCTTCCAATATAATTGATGTCGGCGCCGGTAACTTTTACACGGTGAATTTTAGATTTTACAACTTCTATTTGCATGGGACAAAGTTAATTAATTAAGGGCGATATTGTCTATTAGTCGTACACCTTCTGCGTAAACGGCAATAAAGGCCCTATATTTTTTGTTTTTTTGTTTTTTCACAACTGGTTTTAGTGTATTAGCTTGGGTAATCTCTACATATTCAAGTTTCAATTCTGGATGTTGCTCAAATTGGTTTGTTACCCAATCCTTAACAATCATTGCACTTTCCGTGCCAAATAAATTTTTGGCAGACTTTAAGGTTTTATAGATAAATGAAGCTTCGTTTCGAATATTTTTTGATAGCCGTTCATTTCTGGAACTATACGCCAATCCGTTGGCCTCTCTCACAATAGGGCAGCCAATAATTGTAACAGGAATATTTCTGATTTCGGTAAGCTTTTTAATAATCTGAAGCTGCTGAAAGTCTTTTTCACCAAAATACGCTTTGTCAGGTTTAACAAGGGTTAATAAAGATTCTACAATAGTGCCAACTCCATCAAAATGCCCTGTTCTAAAAGCTCCTTCCATCACATGTTCCAACCCACCAAAATCATAATTAGTGGATTTTATTTCATCATGATACATTTCTTCAATACTTGGCGTAAATACAATAATGTCTTTTGAAATCTTTTCAAGGACTTCCAAATCTGCCTTTAAAGTCAGTGGATATTTATCCAGATCATCAGAATTATTGAATTGTGTAGGATTAACAAAGATACTGACTACTACGGCATTATTTTCTTCAACAGCCCTATTAACCAGTGCCGCATGACCTATATGCAAAGCCCCCATGGTAGGAACCAGTCCAAGACATTCGTTCTTTTCCAAGGTAGCAAGACGCTCTATTAAATGTTCCCTGGTTTTGATCAACAACATATGTTTCATTTAAAAGCGAGCAAACTTACTATAAATACTGCAAATCTGCATAATTTTTGTAATTTTGCAGCTACCTTTACAGGATAAATAAAATATTGCTTTTATGAATGGTAAAAAGATATTGTTTGTATCTTCAGAATTAGTCCCCTACCTTCCAGAGAACGAAGTTTCCTTAATGTCATATGAAACCCCAAGAATGGTCAACAGTAACGGTGGCCAAATTAGGATTTTTATGCCTAGGTACGGAAACATTAATGAGCGCAGGCACCAACTTCATGAGGTTATTCGCTTATCTGGGATGAATCTTGTCATCAATGATATGGATATGCCATTGATTATTAAAGTGGCGTCAATACCTAGGGAGCGAATTCAAGTTTATTTTATTGACAATGAGGAGTATTTTAAAAGAAAGGCCACTTTTACCGATGCTGACGGCAATCTTTTTGAAGATAACGACCAAAGGGCCATTTTCTTTGCAAAAGGAGTTGTTGAAACGGTTAAGAAATTGAATTGGTCTCCTGATATTATCCATGTTCATGGTTGGATGGCTTCCCTTTTACCATTATACTTGAAGAAATATTATGCAGATGAGCCACTGTTCGGAGATAGCAAAATTGTTACCTCGGTTTATGGTAAAGGATTTGAAGGTGAACTCGATAAGGATATGGTGAAGAAAATAACCTTTGATGGTATTCCGGAAGAAAGTATTGATGTACTCAAAGCACCCACCTATAATAATTTGTTAAAAGTAGCGGTAAATTTTTCTGATGCTGTTATTTTAGCGGCGGAAGAAATTCCAGAAGATTTACAAAACCATATATCCAACCTAGAAAAACCCGTGTTGTCCTATGTTCCTTTGCAAGGTTTTGAAGAAGCATATGCCAATTTTTATAACACTGAAGTTTTAAAATAATCTAAATGAGTTTTTTTAAGAGATTCAAATTTCCTGCACTTGCAGGATTTTTACTTGTTACATTTCTTATATCCTGTGAAGAAGATCTTACAACCATTGGTGCGGAAGTAATTGGTGGTGAACCATTCACAACTGATAAGGCGGTCTTTGATGTATTTGCATACAATAGTAAAATTGAAGCTGTAAGAACAAACCAATTACCGATTTACCAGTTGGGGGTTTATGATGACCCAATTTATGGCAAGACAGAAGCGAGCATAACCTCCCAATTACTATTGACTGCCGTAGATCCAAATTTTGGTGTGTTTTCACAAGAAGCTGAGGATAATTGGGAAAATGATGATAATATTAGTACTATTCCTGAGGTCGAAACAGTTGATTCGGTTTATCTATATATACCTTTTTTAAAGAACCCGAAAGGAGATTTGGATGGTGATGGAGTTGCAGATGAGTTTGATATTGACCCAGAGGATGCTAATAGTGATACTGACGGTGATGGTGCTACCGATAATGAAGAGCGTGTAAGTGGCACTAACCCATTAGTAGAAGATTCCGTAGATGATGAGGATTTCGTTGCCAATAATTTTTCTAAAAAAGTGGATATAGACAGTATTTATGTCAATAGTGAAGTAATTAATAGTAACATTGAAACTTCTTTTCATCTAAAAGTGGAACTCTCGACTTACTTTTTAAGGGATTTGGATCCAAATACTAATTTTCAAGAAGCACAAGAGTATTATTCATCACAACAATTTTCGCCAAGCTTTGTTTCCGATGTCCTGTTCGAAGGCGATTATTCTATTACTAATAATCAGCTATTATTGGACCAATTTGACAATTCTTCAACGGCAGATATCAATGAGTCAGAGCAAAAAGCCATTTTAGATCCCGGCATAAGAGTCGAATTGGATAAAGCTTTTTTTCAAGATAATCTCATAGATATGGAAGGCGCTTCGGAATTGTTGAGCCAAGCTAATTTTAATGATTTTGTTAGAGGCATACATCTTTCTACCGCTACAATTTCTGATGATGTTATGATGTTGTTAGATATGAAAGATGCGGCAATTACCGTTTATTATAACTATGATAGGGTAAATACGAATGATACTGCAGATGATACTTCAGACGATGAAATAGTAACCGAGAATGCCCAATTTGTTTTATCTTCATTGACAGAGCAAAATGGCTTCGTAAACGGAAATGCTATTAATACATTGAATAATGAAATTTACCCCACAACTATTGGTGATGCATTAAACTCGGAGCAAAATGCTTCAAAATTATATCTAAAAGGAGGAGCGGGAACTTTTACAGAAATAAAATTATTCGCAGAAGATGATGCTGAAGGTCAATCATTGATTGATCAGATAAAAGCTAATAATTGGATTATCAATGAAGCAAATCTTGTATTTTATGTTGATCGCGAAACCCTTGATCTTGAAGGAGATGTTTTAGAACCATCTAGAATATACCTGTATAACACCGAAGAAAATTTACCATTGTTTAATAGAAACACTGAAGTTACGGATCAAACATCAATCCCTTTATTAGGTGCTTTCCTGAATTATGATGGTGTTATCAAAAAATCTTCTGATGGTAAAGGTGAAAAATATACCGTGAGAATTACAGAACATATCAATGACATCTTGATAAGAGAATCAAATAACACCACTTTGGGTCTTACATTAACACCTGACATCGAGTTTATTGGAATTGATGAAGCAATGATGGCTGATGGCAATGCGAAAGATTTACCTGTCTCCCAAACGTTAAGTCCATTAGGCACAGTGCTTTTTGGCAGTCAAGTGGATCAGGCCAATGAAGATAAAAAGTTAAAGCTCGAAATATTCTATACAGAAACGAATTAATTTCAGTTCTTAGAACATACTTTCCCCCATAAGATTTTAGCCAATATTCAGGTAGTAATATACCACTTACAGAGTTTTGTCGTTTTACATCCAATAGTTCAACGGTTTTTCGATATAAACCGTAAATTTATGGCAATCCAAAATGTAGATAAACCAATAAACAACAAATTATGTGCGGAATTGTAGGATATATTGGGCATAGAGATGCATATCCAATCATTGTAAAGGGTCTGCAACGTCTAGAATATAGGGGATACGATAGTGCAGGGATTGCACTTTATGATGGTACAGAAATAAACCTTTCAAAAACCAAAGGTAAAGTTGAAGATTTAAAGAGTAAATCGAAATCATCGATTTCATTGGAAGGTAATCTGGGAATTGGCCATACCCGTTGGGCGACACATGGTGTTCCCAATGATGTAAACTCTCATCCACATTATTCTAATTCTGGGGATTTGGTGATAATCCATAACGGAATCATTGAAAATTATGAGTCCCTCAAAAAGGCTTTAAGCGAAAGAGGTTACAGTTTCAACTCAGATACTGATACCGAGGTTTTGGTGAATCTTATCGAAGAGGTTCAAAAAACCGAAGGGGTTATGCTAGGCCATGCAGTCCAGTTAGCACTAAATCAAGTCGTAGGAGCGTATGCCATTGCAGTTTTTGATAAGAAAAAACCTGATGAGATTATAGTGGCCAAATTAGGAAGTCCATTAGCTATTGGTATTGGAGAAAACGAGTTTTTTATTGCTTCTGATGCTTCACCTTTTATCGAGTTTACAAATAATGCCGTTTACTTGGCCGATGAGGAAATGGCCATTGTAAGATTGGGAAAAGAAATAAAATTGAGAAAAATAAAGGATGATGCAATTACCTATCCTAATATTCTGGAACTTCAAATGAATTTGGAGGAAATTGAAAAAGGTGGTTATGATCATTTCATGTTAAAGGAGATTTATGAACAACCAAGAGCTATTTTAGATACTTACCGTGGTCGATTATTGCCTGATCAGGGTATAATAAAAATGACTGGGATCGATCAACATTTGGAAAAATTCTTAAATGCAAATAAGATAATCATCGTTGCTTGTGGTACTTCATGGCATGCCGGTTTGGTCGCTGAGTATATTTTTGAGGATTTGGCTAGAATACCGGTCGAAGTTGAATATGCATCGGAATTTAGGTATCGGAATCCAGTAATTACAGATAAAGATATTTTAATCGCAATTTCGCAATCAGGAGAAACTGCAGATACTTTGGCAGCGATCAAAATGGCCAAGGAAAAAGGTGCATTTGTTTTCGGGGTTTGCAATGTTGTTGGATCTTCGATCTCAAGAGAAACAGATACAGGTTCTTATACCCATGCAGGTCCTGAGATTGGAGTGGCTTCCACAAAGGCATTTACAACGCAGATTACCGTCCTTACTTTAATGGCACTAAAATTGGCCAAGGAAAAAGGCGAATTTTCAGAATCACGATTCCATGAATTTTTAACAGAATTGGAAACAATTCCCGCTAAGGTTGAAAAGGCTTTAGAGTCAAATACATTGATTGAGATCATCGCTGATGTCTATAAGGACTCCACAAATTGCCTATACTTGGGTAGGGGGTATAATTTTCCAGTGGCCCTGGAAGGCGCTTTGAAATTAAAGGAGATTAGCTATATACATGCAGAGGGCTATCCGGCTGCGGAAATGAAACATGGACCAATAGCATTGATTGACGAACAAATGCCCGTTATTGTAATTGCAACGAAAAAAGGGCATTACGAAAAGGTAGTTAGTAATATCCAAGAGATCAAGTCGCGAAAGGGGAAAATCATTGCTATAGTTACAGAGGGTGATGAGCAGGTAACCGAATTAGCAGATCATGTGATTGAAATACCAGAAACTTTGGAGAGCTTAACTCCGCTTTTGACCACTATACCATTGCAATTATTATCCTACCATATAGCGGTTATGAGAGATTGTAATGTAGATCAGCCAAGAAACTTGGCCAAATCTGTTACCGTAGAATAGAATTTCTTAAAGAATAAAAGTTTAAGGCCATGATATTGATCATGGTCTTTTTTATTTAATTATTAGAGATTATATATTTTTTCAGCATAATTATTAAAGAAATATTATTATGCGCGCATAATTTTTTCATTTTTTCATTTTCAATATGAAAAAATCTGTATATTGTCCAACGAACTAATTTAACCATAGACTATAATGAGAGCGATACTTTTTTTATCCTTGCTAATGTTGGGCACAATAGGTTTTGCCCAAACTACTATTAATGGTAATGTTGTTGATCAGAACAATGAACCAGTACCAGGGGCTAATGTAATTATTGTCGGAAAGGCAGTAGGAGCAGTATCGGATTTTGATGGTAATTTTACTTTGCAAACTTCTGAAACCCCTCCATTTCAACTAAGAATTACGAGCATTGGTTATACCGATGAAACTGAGAGCATTACTTCAAATAATCAAACGGTTACTATTGTGTTGTCTGAAACTTCAACAATTTTGGATGAAATTGTCATTTCAGCCTCAAGAACACCTGAACGTCTGTTTGAATCCCCTGTTTCTGTAGAACGTTTTGGATTAAAGGAGATTCAAAATACGGCCTCTGCATCATTTTATGGTGGACTTGAAAACTTAAAAGGCGTTGATATCAATACGAACAGTTTAACATTCCAATCTGTTAATACCAGGGGTTTTGCAAGTTTTGCAAATACCCGGTTTATGCAATTAGTAGATGGTATGGATAATTCCTCACCAGCATTGAACTTTGTTATGGGAAATTTAGTGGGGATGAACGATTTGGATGTTCAGAGTGTAGAGATTCTTCCGGGAGCCTCTTCTGCACTATATGGTGCGAATGCTTTTAACGGTATATTGTTCATGAGAAGTAAAAACCCGTTTGATTTTCAAGGAATCAGCAGTTATTTTAAAACAGGAATCACCTCCCAGGAAGCAGCTGGCGATAATGAATATTACGACATAGGAATAAGGGCTGCGCATGCCTTTAGCGATAAATTAGCGGTGAAAGCAAGTTTCTCCTTTATGGAAGGTACAGATTGGCATGCTGTGAATGAGGAAGATTTAAACAACCCGGGAGCAACAAGGGTAAATCCTGCATATGACGGACTTAATATTTATGGTGATGAAGTAGGGATTCTATTGAATTTTGATGCGGCTGGAGGGCTTCCTTCAGGTACCGTTGGTTCAGCTTTCGTAACACGTACGGGTTATGCCGAACGTGATTTAAATAGTTATGATGCTGAAAGCGTTAAATTTGATGGGGCTGTTCATTATAGACCATTCGCCAATGATTTTGAAATCATCTATAACGGAAGAATTGGGCGTGGTGCAACCATATATCAAGGTGCTAATAGATATTACATAAATAATTTTTCCTTACAACAGCATAAGCTGGAATTCAAGAATGATAACTTTTTTATTAGGGGTTATATGACCTCTGAAAATGCTGGTAATTCTTATGATACCCGCTTTGCAGCCATCAATGTAAATAGAAGATGGAAAGGGGATACTCAGTGGTTTACGGATTATGCTACAACATTTATTGGTGCAAAGTTAGGTGTTGGCACTGGCGTTCAATTGGATGATGCTACAGCACATGCCGCTGCACGTGCAGCTGCAGATACGGGTAGATTGGTTCCTGGAACTCCTGAATTTCAAAGTGTTTTCAACTCTGTTATTTCAGATGGTGATTTGACCACTGGTGCCCGTTTTATTGATAATACAAAATTACGTCATGTTGATGCCAACTATAATCTAAGTCATTTAACGAGTGATTTCGCCGATATTCAAATTGGTGGATCTTATCGCGAATACGAATTGAATTCCAGTGGAACCATATTTACGGATACTGATGGGCCAATACCTTATGAGGAGTATGGTCTTTACACTCAAATCCAAAAGAAATTCATGGATGAGCGAATAAAATTCACAGGTTCGGTTCGTTATGATAAAAATGAACTTTTCGATGGCTTTGTTTCGCCAAGGGCCTCATTGACGTATACGGCTGGCGAAAATAGGAATCACAACTTTAGGGGATCATTCCAAACTGGTTTTAGAAATCCAACAACTCAAGATTTATATATTGGTTTGAATGCAGGACGTGCACTTTTGGTTGGTGCCGCTGAAGACAACCTTGATCGCTATGTAGTCGACGTGCCACTTTCAACAAATGGGGCGGCTATTGTTGGTTCTGATATGGTTACAATGACTGGGAGGGCCGCTTACGAAAATGCTTTTTCCCAAAGTTCAGTGGTTGCAGGTGCTCCAGAAGCCGTCAACACCGCTTTGGTTAAACCCGAAAAAGTGACTGCCATGGAATTGGGTTATAGAGGTCAAATAGGAAAAGTGGTTATTGATATAAGTGGTTATTACAATGATTATGAGGACTTTATTTCCCAGAAAATAGTTTTGGCACCGAAATATGGCCAGGCCGGAGATGGAGCTTTATCTTTATTAGCACTTCAAAATGGAGATTTCCAACCCTTTAATGCTTATACTAATTCATTGGCTGATATTACGTCATATGGTGTTACAGCTGGTGTTGAGGCCAAGGTATTGGGTAATTTTGATTTAGGGGTGAATTATACTTTTTCTGACTTTGATTTTGACCAAGCGTCAGACCCTGATTTTCAGCCACAGTTTAATACTCCAAAACATAAGGTAAAAGCCTCGTTTGGAAATACCGCTTTGTTCGAGAACTTTGGTTTTAATGTAAGCTATAGATGGACGGATGAATATTTATGGCAAAACTCTTTTGCGACAGGTCAAATTCCATCTTATAGTGTTTTGGACGCGCAGGTAAACTATGCTGTGCCCAGCATTAAATCGGTTTTCAAGTTGGGCGCTTCCAACTTATTGGGTGATGAATACTTTTCTGCGGTAGGTACAGGATTTATTGGCTCTCAATATTACCTTTCCTGGACAATAAATAACTAATTTAATATATATTCAATATTGAAAAAGACGCTTTCTAAAGCGTCTTTTTTCTTTTTAAAAAAAGGAGTAAAAAGCATTTCAATTTAGAATTGAAAAACATATCTTTGCAGCCTGAAAAACAAAGGATTTTAATCTTTTTTTTTAGTTATCAAAAATACTAAAACATAAATACGTTAGTAATGTCGAAAATTACAGGTAAAGTTTCCCAGATAATTGGGCCGGTTGTAGATGTTGAATTTCAATCGGGAATAGATCTTCCCAAAATCTATGATTCCCTTGAAATCACCAGAAAAGATGGATCCATTTTGGTTTTGGAAGTTCAAACACATATTGGTGAGAACACGGTAAAAACTATTGCCATGGATTCTACTGATGGTTTAAGTAGAGGCTTAGAGGTGGTTGCAACTGGAAGTGCTATACAAATGCCAATCGGTGATGATATTTACGGACGTTTGTTTAACGTTATTGGTGATGCTATTGATGGTATTGGTAATTTACCCAAAGCAGATAAAGATGGCTTGCCTATTCACCGTGATGCACCTAAATTTGAAGAGCTTTCGACATCCACTGAAGTGCTTTTTACAGGTATTAAAGTTATCGATTTGATTGAACCTTACGCAAAAGGAGGTAAAATTGGATTGTTTGGTGGTGCAGGTGTTGGTAAAACAGTATTGTTGATGGAATTGATCAACAACATTGCAAAAGGCCACGGTGGACTTTCAGTTTTCGCTGGGGTAGGGGAACGTACTCGTGAAGGAAACGATTTGCTTCGCGAAATGTTGGAATCTGGAATTATAAAATATGGGGATGATTTTTTGCATTCCATGGAAGAAGGCGGATGGGATTTATCAAAGGTTGATAAAAAGGCAATGAAAGAGTCTAAGGCTACTTTCGTTTTCGGACAAATGAACGAACCTCCTGGAGCACGTGCCCGTGTTGCACTTTCAGGTTTGACTATCGCTGAGTATTTCCGTGATGGTGCAGGGAAGGGTCAAGGAAAAGACGTATTGTTCTTCGTGGACAACATTTTCCGTTTTACACAAGCAGGTTCAGAGGTTTCGGCACTACTGGGCCGTATGCCTTCTGCGGTAGGTTACCAACCAACATTGGCAACTGAAATGGGTGCGATGCAAGAACGTATTACATCAACCAAAAGAGGATCTATTACATCGGTACAGGCGGTTTACGTACCTGCGGATGATTTAACGGATCCAGCGCCAGCAACAACATTTGCCCACTTGGATGCAACTACGGTATTGTCCCGTAAAATTACTGAGCTTGGTATCTACCCAGCGGTGGATCCATTGGATTCTACTTCTAGGATTTTGACCCCAGAGATTTTAGGTAAAGATCACTATACATGTGCGCAACGTGTAAAAGAGCTATTGCAACATTATAAAGAATTGCAGGACATAATTGCCATTCTTGGTATGGAAGAATTGTCTGAAGAGGATAAACTAGCGGTAGGTAGGGCAAGACGTGTTCAACGTTTTCTTTCTCAGCCTTTCCATGTAGCTGAGCAATTTACAGGCATACCAGGTGTTTTGGTTGATATTAAAGAGACAATAAAAGGGTTTAATATGATTATGGATGGGGAATTAGATCACTTGCCAGAATCGGCCTTTAACCTTAAAGGTACTATCGAGGAGGCAATCGAAGCTGGAGAGAAAATGTTAGCTGAGGCATAACCGAGCGAAGCTCGGTAAATCCCAAAATTCAAATCCCAATATTTGGTCTTGTAATTTGAAATTTAAACAGTTATGTATTTAGAAATCGTATCACCGGAAGCAACTTTATTTGCAGGGGAAGTAACATCGGTTACAGTTCCTGGAATTAATGGGGAGTTTCAGATGTTGAAGGATCACGCCCCTATCGTTTCATTGTTACAGAATGGGAAAGTGATTATTGATGGAGACATTACAATTGAAGAGGAGTACGAGAGTAAGTTCACCAATGATGCCAAAGGACGAACGGTACTAGTAATAACCAGTGGTACTGTTGAGATGAATGACAATAAGGTTATTGTTCTTGCTGATTAACATTAAACCTTTATATAAAGTAATAAAATGCCTCTTAAAGAGGCATTTTTTATTTTAGAACAATCAATTCCCAACTTCTACCTTTAGACATATGGGTTTTTAAATGGACAAATCCGACGGCAAAGTGAGCCTTCAATGAACGGGTATTATTAGTGTCAACTTCCGTAATAATCGAGTCAAATGCTGGTTTTAGTTCCTCCTTCATGGTTTTATATAAATTACGAAAGACACCTTTTTTGCGAAAGTCATAATCTACACAAATCTGTCCCATGACGATGAATTTTTCATTTTCTGGTAATATTGCCTGCAATTCTTTAAACATAGGCTTAAGCAGTTCAAGTTCTTGGGAAAACATGTGATGCATACATAGTGCATATCCAACAACCTTATCACCTACCTTGGCAATGACATGAGGGCAAGTCCCGTTCATTTTTTTTAATAAACCAAAAGTATGTTCAACAGTTAAAAAGCCTTCATCTCTTCGCTGCACATCAGAAATGTTTTCAAATAAGTTCTTATGTTGTAACTCTAGAATTTGATGTAATTCCTTATCGGTTTTAGATCTGCCATAAATAATGTCTGACTTACTCACTTTTTAACCAAGCTTTTCTTTTTGATATGGCCTCTTTAGAAGCTTCTTCATTGATGGTCATATTATATCTGGGACTCGGGTCAAGTTTAACCTTGGTAATTTTTTCTTCACCAAAGCGTGTAAATTTAACCTCTAACTCATCACCCACTTTATATTGTTGAATTATATCACTGAACTTTTGCCCTTTCCCAAAACCATTGCCATTAATGCTTGTAATTACATCCCCTTTTTCTAAGCCCGCGTTGTACGCCGACCTATTTATCTGTGTGTTACGTTGGATTATAGCTATGCCATCTTCGGTTATTCCCACAGATGCCCCAAAATCAGGTTCATGTGTATTTTGTGTCAATAGTATTCCAACAGATTCAAACAGTGATTTAAAATCAGGCATTCCGCTGTTATGGATATAGGAATTGAAAAAGAGATCGCCAAATGTTTTACCGGCATATGTATTTAAGGATTGATGTAAATCAGCAATAGTATATGGTGTTTCATTCTTCCCAAAATTCTGCCAGACCATTTTCAAATAATCATCAAGGTTCAGGTTTTGTTGACGTAACGAAAGGTCCAATGCCAAACCAAGTGCACTTCCGTAGGAATAATATGAAATAAAAGTATTATCTCGATTTACAGGGTCAACAGACCTAGCGGCATCTACAAAAGGAGCTTGGTAGCTCATTTCTATAGGATTGAAGAATTGCCTACCATTTGAATTCCATACATAATTGAAACCGCCGGACAAACCTTCCACATAAGCTTTTGGGGTAATAAGTCCGGCTCGGCACAAAATTAAATTGGTATAGTAACTTGTAAATCCTTCAGCAAACCATAGTTCACCACTCATATTGGCTACTTCAAAATTAAAGGGTTCCAAAGATTTTGGACGAATACGTTCTACGTTCCAAGCATGGAAAAACTCATGTGAAACCGTTCCGATATTTCGCTCCATACCGCCTTTGGCCAAACTACGGGTACTGCTTAAAACAGTGGAATTACGATGTTCCATGCCATCTCCAGATACATTTGGTATATAGCAGGCCAAAAAAGTATAAGTACCATAATCAAATTTTGGCAGTTCTTCGTAAACATCCCTTTCTGCAAGAACAACTTTTTTTATTTTTTCAAAATAGGTATCCACTTCTTGTTCTGTACCATTATGATGTAATGCCAATCGAATATTTTGCGATTCGACCTTGAATTCGCGCAGGTTATAATTACTTATTTCAATAGGACTATCCATAAAATATTGCAAATTGGGCGCAGAATAGGTTGTGTCAGAGACGTGTGGTAATTGTGTTGCCACTTTCCAATTGAGGTCTTTCCTTGCAATCAACTTGATCTCTATGGGGCCATTACTCAAACTAGGGGCGTACACAAAGGTTGCTGGAATATTCAAATGGGCGTGGGTTTCATCTACTTGAGAATAAGTGCCATCACCGCGATTTGCATATAAGATATATTTGATCTTTATCGTTCCATCATGACCAATAACTTGCCACTCATGGTTATTTGGACGTATTACTTTTAATTTATTCCCCTCACTATCGGTGGCCTTAAAGCCATAGACGTTTTTGGCGAATTCATGTAAGGCATAGCGTCCAGGTGAGGTACGGCTCATTCGCAAGACAAGAGTATCTTCTTTGATATTGGTAAATGAAGCTTTTATCTGAGCTTCATGATGTACGGCATTTTCGAAGGATATTTCATAGTAAATTGTTTGTGAGGTGCTAAAGTTTGTGAAAAGTATAAAGAAAATCGGAAGAATTATATTTTTCATTATGCTATGGTTTATGTCAACTAATATAGCATTTAAATAGCTAAATAGTACCTTTGTCTTTATGGATGTATTCCCGAAAAAATTATTATCCAAACTCTCGGAAAGAGCTCATAATAATGCATTGAGAGGCTTGCCTGATTCAAATAATTTGATTGATTTTTCATCCAATGATTATTTGGGATTGGCCAAGAATAAAGAGGTATTTCTTAATGCTGTGGAATTATTGAAAGAACATAACCAATTTCGAAATGGAGCAACGGGGTCAAGATTGCTTACAGGAAACCATTCTCTTTACATTGAACTTGAAAAAAAGCTGTGTGCGTTTTATGAAGTTAGAGCTGCTTTGGTCTTTAATTCGGGCTATGATGCCAATATTGGTTTTTTTAGTTCAGTTCCCCAGCGCGGTGATGAAGTTTTTTATGATGAATTCATCCATGCCAGTATAAGAGACGGAATTAGATTAGGAAATGCGAAAAGCTTTAAGTTCAAGCATAATGATGTTGAGGATTTAAAATCGAAGATCTCGCCGCCACTTCGAGCGCAGTCGAGAAGTGATGATGCCGAGATTTATATCGTTACAGAGTCTGTCTTTTCAATGGATGGGGATTCACCTGATTTAAAGGCCATTGCGGAATTCTGTTCAAGTAACAACTACCATTTAGTGGTTGATGAGGCACATGCGGTTGGCGTTTTTGGGGATTATGGGAAAGGTCTAGTTCAGGAATTAGGCCTTCAAGAACAAGTGTTCGCAAGAATCATGACTTTTGGGAAAGCCTTGGGTTGTCACGGTGCAGCAGTATTGGGAAGTGAAAAGTTAAAGAGTTTCCTTATTAATTATGCTAGGAGTTTTATTTACACCACTGGCTTATCACCTCACTCGGTCGCTACAATTTTAGTTGCTTATGATTATTTACAGACAACTGAAGGAATAAAAGCACAACAAAAACTTAAGAAAAACATTGAAAGTTTCAGCAGAATAGATAATTCCTTTGATTTGAAACTGAATTTCATTCCAAGTAATTCGGCCATTCAGAGTTGTAATATTAAAGGAAATGACAAAGTAAAAAAAGCTGCCCAAAGCATTCAAGATATGGGTTTTGATGTTAAACCAATTTTATCGCCCACGGTGCCCAATGGAGAAGAACGTTTGCGAATATGTCTTCACGCCTACAATACCGGGAAACAGATAAAAGAAGTTTTAAACCTATTACAGTCAATTATTTAAGGAATATGGAAGATGTTTTTTACACTATCGGCTCTTTCGATTACCCTGCCGATGTTCAAATTATAAAAGGAAAATTAGAATCAGAGGGCATCCCGGTTTTTCTTAAAGATGAGAATACCATTAATTCTGACCCCTTGATCAGTTATGCTATTGGAGGTGTTAAACTTCAGGTGTATAGCAAACATAAACAGGAGGCCTTGGAAATTTACAACGAAATACGTGCTTATGCCGTTGATCCTAAAGGAAATCCTATTGTTTGTCCAAATTGTAAAGCTGAAAAATCAGAACTTTATTATCGTCGAAAAGGGTTTTTTCTAAAACTGTTTCCTTTTCTTGAAAGTAGAAAGTATAGATGTATGCAATGTGGGATGATAACTAAATCAAATTAGAATGCAACGAATTTTTGTTACCGGAATATCTACCGAGGTGGGCAAAACCATAGCTTCTGCGATAATTACCGAAGCCCTGGAAGCAGATTATTGGAAACCCGTACAAGCAGGGGAATTGGACAATACCGATAGCCATAAAGTAGCTGGCCTTATTTCTAACAACAAGTCTAAAATACATTCATGCAATTATGAGCTAAATACGCCAATGAGTCCACATGCCGCAGCGGAAATCGACGGGGTCACCATTATTGTGAATAAAATCAGTGAACCTGAAACTAGCAATCATCTTGTCATTGAAGGTGCAGGCGGACTTTTAGTGCCGTTGAACGATGATGATACCGTTTTGGATTTGATTTTACCTAGTTATAAGGTTGTTGTGGTTTCCCGTCATTATTTAGGTAGCATAAACCATACGCTATTGACCATTAATTGGCTTCAATTAAAAGGATATGATGTTTCAATTCTGTTTAGTGGTGATGAACATTCAACTACGGAAAGTATCATACTTAAAAAGACAAGTGTAAAGTCCATTGGAAGAATTAATGAGGAACAATCCTTTGACCAAGCCGTAATCAAAAAATATGCTGATAAGTTCAGATCAGCTCTACTATCACTCTAGGAGCTGTAGGATTTCTGCTTTTTCAACTGTTGCATGTAACCTATAATGCTCTAAAAAGTAAGCATCTATGTATTCGTTTTCTTCTACCTGTTTCTTGTCAAATACCCTCCTATTTTTTCGGACAACAACAGTTTTGGGACGCAAGGTTTCCATGATATACTGTATTTCCTCCATCCCTGTTTTTCGCGGATTATCGTAAGCTGCGAACATTTCAGCCTTACATATATTACTAGGATGGGTAGCCGATTTAGTAGGTGGATCTTCCCCCAAAACCCAGTAGCCAATATGATAGCCTAGAAACAAAATATTATCGGTTTTCAATTGGTTCTCTTTAATATATTTGGGCACTGAAATACCTTCACCATTAAAATATGTTCCCCTTTCAATTTTATTTGTAATCACATTTACATATTCCATGTAAGATTCAATGGGAATCAATAGAATAATTAAAAAATAAATGGGTTTCCGGATAAATCTCTTAAACAGGGGTAATCTACTTATAGCAATTAATACCAAAGGCATTAGAGCGGGGTATATTTGAATCAAATAATGCCCATTAATCCTTCCGCCTCTAACAAAAGACAGTACAATTCCAATAATTGCCAACAAAAGCAATTGTATTGAGCGATCTTTAAAATCGATATGTTTCTTTTTCCATATCCAAATAAAAAATCCTGAAATAAGAATAATAAAAGGAGCCAGTTCTAAGATAGAATAGCGCCTTGCCGATGTATATTCCAAAGGAGCTTTTATAACAGATTTATACCATAATTGAACAAGGTCATTCAGGTAATAAGGTAGAATGGTCAATAAAATAATTATGATTATTCCAGTACCATAGGCAATGGCATTTAGTAATCCGTGTGAATATTCTTTTTTGCGGAAACTATCATACAACAAATAAATCCCCATAAAAAGAATGGCGTAGGCCATATTCAGTTTTACCATTACAGAAATGCCCATTAAAATTCCGGCTATAAAAACCTGATGGTTTGTCTTATACTTCAATAGAAGATAAAGAGCGGGCATAAAAAAGGCCATGGTTATATGCTCGGACATTACTCCTTGTAGGCTGCCAAATAAACTTTGAAGAACAATACTCCCTATTGCCGACCAAAAAGCGATTTTCTTGGTAGTAATATGTACCCCGATCTTGTAGGTGAAGAATGAGCTAATAACGACCAATATTGTTCCAAAAAAACGAATGGCAAATAGGCTTTTACCAAAAATTTGGATAATGGAAGCAAAGAAGAGAAAAGTAAGTGGGGGCTTAACATCCCATAGTTGGGTATAGGGCAGGTGACCGTTGACCCATGACTGTGCGACTAGTATAAAAGTACTTTCATCCCTATCAAC
Source organism: Maribacter sp. (assembly GCA_024228355.1). Classification (GTDB taxonomy): domain Bacteria; phylum Bacteroidota; class Bacteroidia; order Flavobacteriales; family Flavobacteriaceae; genus Maribacter_A. Next base: position 21,204 of record JAAETN010000423.1, read on the forward strand.
ATAATCCCTAAAAAAGAATGGGAAACGAATGAATAAGGCCGTAATGGCCAACCAAAAAATAATAGCGGTAATATTCAGATTATCATAATCGGGCCTTAGGCGCTTTATGGCTTTATTTATCATGAATTGATAAGGTATTATTTCCCATCTTTGTAAGATATATAAAAAGCGTTGTATTGAATTCCATGGTAGCTAAAAATCTTTCTGAGCGTGATAAAAAACATTTATGGCATCCGCTGACTCAACATAAATTACACCCGGATTTGTTGGCTATTGTAAAAGCAAAGGAGGCATTGCTCTATGATGAGGATGGGAAGGAATATATAGATGGTATTGCTTCGTGGTATACTTGTATGTATGGCCATTGCAATGATTCTATTGTTGAAAAGGTCCATCACCAAATGCAGCAATTGGACCAAGTGGTTTTTAGCGGATTTACTCACGAACCTGCGGTTAAATTATCTGAAGAACTTATTAAAATATTGCCTAACAACCAGGTAAAACTGTTTTTTTCCGACAATGGTTCCACTTCCACGGAAATAGGAATTAAAATGGCATTACAGTACCATTTTAATAAAGGGGTAAAACGTAATGTGATGCTCGCTTTTGAAAATGGGTTTCATGGTGATACTTTCGGTGCCATGTCGGTTTCAGGATTATCTGTCTATAATGGACCATTTGAGGACTTCTTCATTAAGGTAGAACGTATTCCCGTGCCCACAAAAGAAAACATTGAAGCTATCATTACTCAGCTCGAATCAATTGTAAAACAACATAATATTGCAGGCTTCATTTATGAACCATTGGTTCAAGGGGCGGCATCCATGAAAATGTACGATGCTGAAGGTCTTAATACCATTCTCAGGATATTAAAAAAACTTGAAGTGTTAACGATTGCCGATGAGGTAATGACCGGGTTTGGTAAAACGGGAACCAATTTTGCCTCTGATCAAATTGAAACAAAACCTGACATCATATGCCTATCCAAAGCGCTAACTGTAGGTTTAATGCCAATGGCGATTACATCCTGCACACAGGATGTTTATGATGCGTTTTATAGTGATGAATTGGCCAAAGGATTGTTTCATGGGCACACCTATACCGCGAACCCTTTGGCTTGTAGCGCAGCTTTAGCCGGAATTGAATTGTTGCGGTCTGACGAAATCCAGAATAGGATTGAACGGATTATAAATTCACATAAAACTTTTGGTGAAAAGATTGAATCACATCCTAAAGTTGCAAGTACTAGACAATGCGGAGTAATTTTTGCATTGGATTTAAACATGCAAATGGAGCGGTATGGCAGTCTACGGGATAAATTATTCAATCATTTTATGGCCAATGGTGTTTTTCTAAGGCCACTAGGGAATACCATATATATTCTTGCTCCTTATGTTATATCTGATGTACAATTGAAAAAGATATATGATGTAATAGAATCAGCCTTGGATCAGATTTAAACCAAGTTATGCTTCATATTTTTCCGATGTGCTTTTCGAATTAGGAACAAGTCATACCACAATCTAAAAAAGTAGGTGATTTTGACTTTCGATTTTCCTTGGTCAATCCACTGTTTCACTGGAATTTCTTCCATCATGTTTAATCCCTCGGTTTTACCATAATGGCACAATATACGACTGAATAATTCTACATCGAACAACCATTTTGAAATAAAGGGCTTCTCGAACATTAAATCAGTTATTTCCGAATTAAATACCTTACAACCACATTGGGTATCGTAAACCTTAATATCCAAAATATTGGAAATGAAAGTCGCGATAATCCTTCCGAACAGGAATCGCGAAAATCTACGTTCTACCACGGACCCAATTTTTAAGATCCTGGAGGCAAATACAAAAGATTTTCGGGAATCCAAATTGTGTCCAATCCCATAACATTCCTCTAAGGAAGTGGCCAAGTCGGCATCTAGATAAGCTATATATGGAGCAAGTTTGTTCTTACTGCAGTACAAAACCCCTTTTCGTACGGATTCAGCTTTGCCCAAATTCAATTCATTGTTCAATAAAAAGACTTGTTTTGGCAATGTAATTTGTAAAGAGTGCAATACCGCTATAGTATCATCGGTAGAGGCGTCATTTACTAAACACACTTTAGCCCTGGGATGATTAACAAGAAAGGAGGTAAAATTATCCACTGGCAACCTGATTTGCTCATTGTAACAAGGAACAACAATTACTATGTCAGGAGAATTCGGCATTTTTAAACCCAATTTTTATGGGTAGGGGCTAAAATACAAATTTGGAAAGGGTTTTTGTTATAACCTTTAAAAAAGGAGGATGGAAAATTCAAATACGCTAGTTTTGTAACCCAAAAGAGGAATCAAATGACCATCCCTATTTCCATTACATCCATAGCGTCAATTTCCCCCTTGGGAAGCACTCTGGATGAGACTTGGAGCGCATATCACAGCAACGATCATTTAATGGTTGAAAAGTTGGTAGGGGGCTCTAATGCATGGCTGGCACCGTTGTCTGATAAGTCGATGGCTGAGATTGAAAAGTTGAGGAATTCAGACACCAATTATAAGGATCTTGATAATTCGGTCCTATATGCCATTTTTGCCTCCAGAATGGCCATAGAAAAATCGGGTTGGTCAGCAAGTGATAATTTCGGCATCAATATTGGATCTTCACGTGGAGCTACATCTTTGTTTGAAAAATATCATGAGGAGTATTTAGATGCCAAGAAGGCTTCAACCTTATCATCTCCCACCACTACTTTAGGTAATATTTCTTCATGGGTGGCCCATGATCTACAAACCAAAGGGCCAGAAATTTCGCATTCCATTACTTGCTCCACGGCATTACATGCACTTATAAATGGAGTTGCATGGCTTAATAGTGGAATGGCCAATAAGTTTTTGGTAGGAGGAAGTGAAGCACCCTTGACACCTTTTACCATTGCCCAAATGAAGGCCATGCGCATTTATGCCAAAGGTGATTCAGACTATCCATGCCGAGCAATGGACCTAGAAAAAACAAGAAATACGATGGTTTTGGGTGAGGCTGCTTCCGTGGCTTGTTTGGAGGTGGGGGTTCATAAAAATGCAATGGCGATTATTGAAGGTATTGGATACGCAACAGAAGTACTGGAACACAATATTTCAATATCAGCAGATGCCATTTGTTTTCAGCGTTCGATGAAAATGGCTTTGGGTTCTGTTGACCCTGAAGAGGTCGATGTAGTTGTAATGCACGCGCCGGGAACGGTAAAAGGGGATTTGTCTGAAATAGCGGCCATCGAAAGAATATTTACCAACAAATTGCCAATGCTTACTACAAATAAATGGAAAGTGGGCCATACCTTTGGGGCCTCCGGGATACTTAGTTTAGAATTGGCAATACTGATGTTGAAGCACGA
>JAAETN010000424.1 GCA_024228355.1 Maribacter sp.
ACGTTTTTCGGGACATTGGCTTTTTTTCCATTCCATTCTTTTAATCGGCCGTTTAAATGTACTCCTGGAATAACTGGTCATAGGCTATTCACTATATTACCGTTTGTAAACGTATTTTATTCGGATAAAATACTATTTTGGTCTTGTAATCATTACTGTCTCTAACGATTTGAGTAAATTACTCCTATAAAAGATATATAGATCATATGATCTATATTCCTACGTTAGCAAACAATAAGAAAAATGATTAATTACCATAAAATTTCAATTCTATTACTAATAGTTGGCTTTGCTCTATTTTTAAACTCCTGTGAGCTAAAAAAAATTGAAACTGATTTCGAAATTTGCGAACATTATAATAATGCAGATGCTACTATAATACAAGTAACAGATCAGTATTTTCCCGCTAATTGGAAACCATTCCAAAAAGATAGTAGGAAGTATAGTTCATCGTGGGCCGAATTCTTAGCTTTTAAATACAATATTCCTATTCACGTTTTCGAATACAAAATAAAAGGAAATGAGTTTAAAGATTTTTTAGCAATGGGTAGAGGAGGAGCTTCTGTATACTATCCTAGTTGTTCACTGGCTTATAAGGATTCAATTTTAAATAACATTGTTAATGAACTAACTGTTCTATACAATAAACGTCCTACTACAGTATCTTATGGTTGTGGAAAAACTCACTACAGGGATAGCTTGCCAAAACATATCCTAGGAGGGCGAAGCTCTTCTTATATCAAATTTAATTCTAACAATAACAATGAAATTTCTTGGTATGGTGATGATTCTGGTCATTCAACATATATTGATTTTTCTAATACTCAGAATATTGTAAGCCGACCAAGTAATGGGCGATTTTACTCAGACATACTCGGGAATGGCGCTTCACTTGAAGATGCTTCGCTTTTTGTTGAGGAACAAGTAAAAAAAACAGTGGCTAAAAGAGGTTTTTATATGAATTTTATGCATTGGCACGACTTCTACATTAAAAAAGAAACTGGTAAGATTCTTGAAGGCGTTCCTCTGATGAAGTTTCTATTCAAATCAATGAGTCAAGGGGTAAAGAACTCGAATATTGCAAAATTAGATTATAATGAAGCGATTGAATATTTATATGCAAAGGAGGGACTAGTTACAGCTATCTTAGAAGTAATGAATGATAAGGCAGATATTGTGGTAAGAACCGAAACAACTAGAGAAAAAGATTATTCCGCTATTCAAACACCAATAACTTTAAGAATCCACAAAGATTCGATTAAAAATGTAAATTATAAATTATTTTCAATAAGTGAAAGAATTGTTAGCGTTCAACAAGATCCAAAATTCATTTACTTTAATATTATTTTAGATTTTGCTGTTGATGTTGAAAGGATTAATATTTCTATGAAAAGAGAGGAAACTGAAATTCCCAATTTATGGAGTCAGCCAAGTTTAAAACTTAATAAAATTAAGAATCAAGTAATCTCGTCTGAACCTGTTAGGTTTACTCTTTTTAGGAAAAAGGAGATGGATGAAGAATATCAAGTAGAAATTGTGGACAGACAATATGATTTATTACTAAAGTATTCTTTAAAAAAACTTGACAGTAATTATAATTATTTTGTTGGGGCAATAGATGACCAAAACGAATCCAGCATGATAGAAATATCATTTGCTAACAAAGAATAAAACGCATTAAAACGGGTTTTATTCTAAGCGTTGTGGCACATTCAGCTGAAGCTGACTTTAGGTGCTACGTGCTTCGCCCTCCCGCACCAAAAGAAATGTGCCACAATGACCTGCTAAACCAAATTGCTCGGTACTAAAACCTACAAACAGCTCCCAGCTGTCCGCTCAAGCGGCTAACATGCCACAACAGTAGCTAAAAGCAATTTGGCCCGGTAATATACTCCCAATAACGTAAAATCAACAAGATACGACCGTTACGCGGCCTTCTTGAAAACCTATGACAAGGGAAAAATCACCCTGACAACGTCAGATTCCCTTATCATAGTTAAACGATTTTACTATATTTCCGTAGAAATCACCGAACTGCGTTTAGTAGGTCATTAGTGGTCATTGAATCAAATATACTATTTACATTTAATTATGAGATTACTGTTTAAAATAATTCTATTATTATCCATATTAATGGGCTGTCAAAAAAAAGATGAGACAAATTTTAGTGATATAATAAAGAACGATTCCTTTATCGACGGAAAACCAGAATATTTGAATTCACCTTATGTTACCGCTGGAAATAGAGTTTACATGGTTGGCCATCAAGATGGCTCTTTTCCTGATTTAGGTTGGCATATTAAAGGTGAAATGGGAGGAATTTGGAATCACCCAATAAAATTAATGGATGGCTTTGACATTGAAATATCTGATGATATAGATACTATTAAACTTAATAATGCTAAAAGTTTCACAAATTATCCATTTGCAAATAAACATGCTTTTTCTTTGAATGATAAAAACATTGAAATTGAGCGCTGGCAGTATGTGCCAGATAATAAACAAGGCGTAATCATTCAACTTATTATAAAAAATCTTGGTGGAGAAAGAAAACTAAAACTAAAATTTACTGGCAAATCAGATTTACGGCCAACTTGGTTAGGCGAGCGATCCAATATGATAGATGGGAAAGATCAAGCTACTTTTGATAGTGAAAAACAAATATGGAAAGTAAAAGATAGTTTAAACGATTGGCATACCATTTTTGGATTTGATTCAGAGTTTAAACAAAATTCAATAACTGATAAAACCCCAACACAAAATAATACTTCATCAAACAGTTTAGAAAATACGGTTTTTCTCTCCGCTGAAAAAACTCATATTGTAAATTATATAATTGCAGGTTCATATACTTCAGAAAAGGAGGCGCTTGAATCTTATGATGATATTAAAAAAAACATCAATTCAAATTTCATTTTAAAACGTGAACGCTATAAAGCACTTGCTGAACAATCAAAACTAACCGTTCCAGATAAAAATATTCAAGAAACATTTGAGTGGTTAAAATATAATTGCGATTGGTTGGTTAGAACAATTCCTGAAATGGGTTCAGGTATTACAGCAGGTATTCCTGATTATCCTTGGTGGTTTGGTGTCGATAGTGAATATGCCTTAAAAGGTTATATGGCAATTGGACAAAGTGAACCTGTTTATAACACAATTAGTTTGTTGGATAGTCTATCCGATGCAACAAATGGAAATGGCAGAATCATTCATGAAGTTTCAACAAACGGCGTTGTATTTAACAATGGTAATATTAATGAAACTCCCCAATTTGCTTCTTTAATTTGGGAAATCTATAAATGGAATGGTGACAAGGAATTCCTAAAAACATATTTTTTAACAATAAAAAAAGGATTGGAATGGTTGATGACAGAAAAGGATACCAACAAAAATCTTTTCCCCGACGGTTTTGGAATGATGGAAATTCATGGTTTGGATAGTGAGATGATAGATGTTGCATCCTATACGCAACGAGCATTTGATGATGCCTCTAAAATGGCTGCTGAATTAGGAAAAGATGAATTATCACGCCAATATAAAAATAAAGCTAACCTAATTAAAGAAAAGATCAATTCGGATTTTTGGTCAGAAGAATTCAATTCTTATGCAGATTTTATAGGTACCGATGAACAAGCTCTACATTTAATTGAAGCTGCAATTATTAGAGCAGATACCTTAAAAAAACCTTGGGCTGTAGAGGAATTAAGGAGTACAAAAGCATCTATTTTAAAAAACCCATCGACAAAACCAAGACCATTTGTTTTGCATCATAATTGGGTCGTTAATACACCAATGGAAATGAAGATTGCCGACAATGAAAAAGCACTTAAAGCTTTGAAAACGGCAGAGACATTTGTAAATCCCTTTGGTGTTTTCGTTACGGGTATTGATCGGGACGAGTCAGCTGGTTCCGATGATGGTTCTTTCAAAGGCAGTAAGGCTTTTTCGTATACAGGTGCTGTAATGACTCTGCCTACTAGTGTTCAGGCCATTGCTGAGAATAATTACAATCATCCTAATCAAGCTTTGAAGTATATAAAAAGAATGTCAAGGACTTTCAGTTTTGCTTTTCCTGGGAGTATTTATGAGGTATCACCAGATTATGGTATGATAACCCAAGCTTGGAATATTTATGGCTTTGCGATTCCTATTGTACAGCAATTTTTTGGCATTAACCCACAAGCTTCAAAGAAAAAGGTAGCGATTGAACCACAAATGCCAGACGAATGGGATAAAGCATCATTGGAAAATGTGATAATTTCCGATAATGCAATTTCCATGTATTATGATAAGTCCAATGGATTTTTGAAATTGAAAGTTGTACAGGAAAATCCCGAATGGGAATTGGAAATTATATTACCAAAAAAAGAGCGTGGAATGACCTATGAGGTAATAGAGAGCAACGTAAAACCTAAAATGTCTGATAACCAAATTGTCTTCAATTCAAAGGCTGCAATAACTGAATTAGTATTGAAATATGAATAAATATAATCACAATCAAATAATAACGACCACTAACAATGTATATAAAATCATAGCACCCTATGAGATGCTACGCTTCATATACTGATACGTTGGCATTAATTCTAAATACAAAGAGTTAAAATTTAATGAAGAAAAATGATCTTTCTTACTATGGTACCTTAAAATATAAGATTACGCTGTGCTTTTGTATCGCAGTATTTTTCTATTTTTTTCTCGTCTTTTTTCTTCCTTTTGGTATTGATAATTACAATCCTAATCATAAATATACTTTAGACTTTTTTTTTGAAATATTTAAGTTTGCAATAGGTGTTTTTATAGCTTCTATCGTTAACGAGATAGTGCTTCGTCCTTTATTAGTAAAGAATACTTCACTAAAAAATATTATACTTTGGAGTATGTGGACATTGTTTCTTTTAAGTTCGTTAGTATTTTATATTTATAATTTTTTAGGTGGTTGGCATGATTATCTGCTAAAAAGCTACTTAGATTTTTTAGTTAATGTTTCTTCTGTCTTGATTTTCCCTTTAATTGGTGTTTTTTTCTTTTTTAAATATCGCTCTTTGCAATACCAAATTGAACGTATCTTAACCACTAAAGAAAGGTTTTTAGATAAAAAACAGTTCATAGAGTTTAAAGGACAAGGGAGTAAAGATCAAATTAAACTTACTTTATTTAATTTTCTTTATGGTAAATCTCAAGACAATTATGTTGAATTGTACTACCTAGAAAACAGAAAAATAAAAAAAATTCTTCTCCGATCTACACTCAGTAATTTATTTGAATCTATTAATAGCGTAGTAATTATTAGGTGTCATAGATCTTACATTATAAATTTATTGAACGTTTCAACAGTTAAGGGTGGAAATTTTGAAATGACATTAAATATTGATCCTTTTGATGTTCATATTCCTGTTTCAAAATCTTACAGAGAATCTACTTTAGAAAATCTTCGCAAAGTAAAGAATTTCGGATAAAATTCATTTTCACCACAAATAAGAGAATTTCACCACAATACACTATTTAAAGTGTATCAAAAGAACTAAGCTTATAGTCTCTTTGCTAAAATACATTTATTAATATTTAAATAATTATCAAAATGAAAGCAAAGATTTACATTCAAAAAAGACATTTAATACTTTTCTACTTACTAAGTATGATCACTTTTTTTAGTAGTAATGCACAGAGCAATTCTACACAAGATATACTACAGAGTTTTGTTGACAGTTACAAAACCGACCATATGGCACATTCTGTAAGTTTTGGTGTTAAGATTGGTGAAGATTGGTGGCATGTACAATCACAAAGAAAACAAGCTAGTTATGCAGTAGGCAAAAAGAAACAATATACATTTCACAATTTTGGTCCTAATGAGGTGACTTTACACAAAGGAAAACCTGGCGAACCAACATGGTATTTTCATTTTGCAAATAAAGAGGTGTTAGATAATATTTATAATAAGAAATGGTCTGCCTCTACAGCCTCTGCCAAATCTTTTGGATCAGACATTGTAGGCTTAAATATTCGTGACATGAATGACTATTCAAGTGGGATAAAAGATGATGCCATTGCATATGAAGTTATGGAACATTTCTGGAAGAAAGACCCTATAGAAATTACCTATTTTACTAGAGATGCATCGCTCCCAACACATGGAGCAGATCATGTAGGATTGTACACTATGAAAGACAAACGAATAGGATGGTTTACAATTGGTCCAGAACAGGCCGCAAATACAGAACGTGGGCTTGACAAGGGACAAGTACCAAATCTATTTATTATTACTAAAGGAAGAGGACGAGCAGAACTTGGTGAGCAAACAGTTGAGCTTAGACCAGGAATGAGTGTATTCATTGCACCATATATCAAACACGTTATTTACAACCCATATAATGAACCATTGGAAGGTATTTTAGTGCTCTTTGGTGACAATATTGATTACGCGCGAGGTAAATCTTATATGGACTTCCTAGAGCAACAACATGAATTCTATAACACTTATGACAAGAACATCAAAAAAAGTACAAATAAAAAGTAATCAAATAAGTTCAAATGAAATAATCAATTATTATGAAGAAGGAATCAAAACAAAGATGGTCCAACTATCTTATAGAGCTATTAATTGTAATAACAGGAATTACTATTGCGTTTTGGCTTAATAATTTGGATCATACAAGAAATAATAGAAAGCAGAGAATAAGCTATTTGTCCGACATAAAAAATGATTTAACAACCGATAGTTTAAGGTTATCAAAAAATATTAAAAACAACAGGGCCAAAAGTAAAATATTAATTAAATCACTCGAATTAATAAAGGTTTCTGCTCCTATTGATAGTGTTCTTGTAAATGTCTTAGAAATTGGGAGTTATGATTTTTTTGATCCTGACAATTTTACATTGACTTCTCTAATTCAAAGTGGCGACCTTAAGTTGATTAATTCTGAAGAAACCAAAAGAGAGTTACTGCGTTTGTTAAAAATATATGAGTCGGTTGACGATATGCAAAACCATTTCCTTGATGCTCTAGATGAAAATTATTTCCCTATGCTAATTTCAAAGGTTGACATAACAGAGTTAAAAGCCATAAACAAGGATTTCTTTTACGGCACTGAAATGAAAAACTATTGTGCTTTTACGCTAAATGAAACCAATCGGCATATTAAAAATTATGAACGGGCTCAAAGTCAAGTAACAAAAGTAATGAAGCTAATTGATTAGTGTTCAAGAATAAACTAATGCCAACAAAAAATATAGTGCATTTCCCAGCTAGTTTCAAAATGAAAATTTGTAAACCAAATAAAATTAAGGACCGTTTGAAAATTATCCTAAGGCTAACACCAAACGCACCATATTCAAACCGTTGTGCGCAAGCTCTCAAAATGGACACAGAGAAAAAGAATTTTATGGCCGGAAAGCACTGGATTATAGTGCTTATAATTATTGTCTCTTCATATGGAATCTATACGGGGGTTCAGGATTTAAAATATGGCAAGGAAATCTGGACCGATGAAAGTAGAGGAATCCTAATCGAGAAATGTATGGAAGACTCTAAAGATATGGCTGTTAAATATCGGGAATTGACTTTTGACTACTGTGTATGTTCGACCGAAAAAATACAGACGGAATTTACTCAGGAGGAGTATATATAAATCAGTGAGAAACCGATTGATATCCAGACGGAAAGGCTACTTCCCAGTTTCCAAACTTGTTTGACGGAATATCAGGAAAAAATTAAAAAGGAAAAATTAAAAGCCAGCGCACAACAAGAGCTATAATTAATAGCTGGTTTTCATTAACTTGAAACTTATAAACTATTAACGGCTGGATTTGCCACGGTTGGAAATCTAACGATTTCCAACACCGCTACAAATCATAGCCTAAACGTTACCATTCATTAAATCACCAATACCATGAAAACCATCACTAACATTTTGCTTGTCTCCTTACTTCTAATTAGTTGTGATGAAAGTCCAGAGCCTGGATCCATACAACATATACAATCTGTAACCAAGGCAGTGGATAATCTCCGACTACTTAAAGCAGATGAAACTCCAGGTGATTGGTTGTCTTACGGTCGAAATTATGAAGAAACACGATTCAGTGATATTGATAAGATAAATAAATCAAATGTCAACCAATTAGGTTTGGTCTGGAGCTCTAATTTGGAAACAAAACGCGGGATCGAGTCAACACCGCTGGTAGTTGATGGGATTATGTATGTTACAGGCCCATGGAGCATTGTATATGCCATTGACGCAAGAAGCGGGAAATTGATATGGAAATACGATCCCAAGGTACCGAAAGAGATTGGAAAGAAAGCTTGTTGTGATGTGGTCAATCGTGGTGTTGCATTATATAAAGGAATGGTCTATTTGGGCACTCTTGATGGCAGATTGATTGCTATTGACGCGGCATTGGGACAACCCAAATGGGAAATTCTTACTGTGGATACCACTTACTCCTATACGATTACCGGTGCACCAAGAGTAGTTAACGAAAAGGTGATCATTGGCAATGGAGGAGCGGAGTATGGTGTGCGAGGATATGTAACTGCCTATGACGCTATTACCGGAGAACAGGAATGGCGATTTTATACGGTCCCTGGTGATCCTTCCAAACCTTTTGAATCAAAAGCTATGGAAGACGCAGCTAAAACTTGGACAGGTGACTGGTGGAAATATGGCGGCGGAGGCACTGTTTGGGATGCAATGGCATACGACCCTGAACTCAATCAGCTGTATATCGGCGTAGGTAATGGTGCGCCTTGGAATAGATTACACAGAAGTCCGGATGGGGGAGATAACCTCTATTTATCTTCCATTGTGGCACTTAACCCGAATGACGGTCATTTAATTTGGCATTATCAAACCACACCTGGCGATACATGGGACTATACTGCTACCCAGCACCTTCTACTGGCAGACCTGACAATGGATGGGGAGGTTAGAAAAGTTATCATGCAAGCACCCAAAAACGGATTTTTTTATGTAATAGACAGGACTAATGGAAAATTAATCTCGGCAGAAAATTATGTGTATGTGAATTGGGCTACTCATATTGACAAAAAAACTGGTCGTCCTGTTGAGACATCCTTTAGTAGATATGCAATTAGAGATGCAGAAATTTTCCCTAGCTTTTTCGGTGGACACAGCTGGCAGCCCATGGCATTTAATCCAAATACCGGACTGGTCTACATACCTGCACTTGAAGTATCACATACATTTGGTCATGATTCAAGTTGGGTTTTTAAGCCTAATGAATGGAATGTCGCTATTGGAAGAAATCCTGATAAAGAAGCTGTGAGAGATACCTTGGCTCCAAGACCAATACCCCAGGGAAAGTTGATAGCATGGGATCCTGTGGAGCAAAGTGAAGTTTGGAGAGTTCAATATGAATCTGCTTGGAATGGTGGTGTCTTGGCAACGGGTAGCGGTCTTGTTTTTCAGGGAACCGCAGAAGGCATGTTTTCGGCCTATGATGCTGAAGACGGTGCATTGCTATGGGAGTTTGATCTAGGTACTGGAATTATTGCTCCCCCAATTTCATTTGAGGTAGATGGAGAACAATATCTTTCAGTGGCTGTAGGTTGGGGTGGTGCCAGGGGCTTGAGTAATCAATACACAGAATATATTTACCCAGGGACTGTTTACACATTTGGACTAAATGGAAATGCAGCTATGCCTGAATACCCAAAACCTGCAACCAAAATATTGGCCAATTTTGAATATGATGATGATGAAAATTTGCAGATAAAGGGAGCAAGCCTGTATGCTGAACATTGCAGTCACTGCCACGGAAGAGTAGCAAGAGGAACTGGAGGAATCTTACCAGATCTTGGTTACATAAATGAAGCTACCCTGTCCATTCTTAATGAAATTGTTTTAAACGGAGCATTTCTAACCAAAGGAATGCCGAATTTTAAACAAACGTTATCAGAAAATGATGTTTTTGCAATTAAGAACTATATCTTATCAATTGCAAGCAATAGGACTAATGAAGAAACAAATGGTAACAACAAATAAACGCCATTAAAACAGGCGTTTATTCCAACCGTTACCAGCAAGTAAACAGCATAAAATATATGCAATGAAGAATTCTATCGTATTATTAATATTGATACCATTTATTATTTCTTGCACTCATAATTCAACAATCATGGATATTAAAGCAGTTGACGAAATTCTTAAATCTTATATTGATAATAAAAAGGCTCCTTCTGTCCAATATATTATTTTTAACAAGGATAGTGTAATTCATAGATTTGATTACGGCTTAGCAAAGATTGAAAGTCAGGTTAGAACTGACAGTAATACGACTTATTCTGGTTTTTCAGTTACAAAAACATTTACTGCATTAGCTATTTTACAACTTGCAGAAAAAGGAAAGTTGAGTATTGATGATAAGGCCATAAAATATTTAAGTGATTTTCCATACACGTCAAATATTACAATACGACAACTTTTAACGCATACTGCCGGTATTCCAAATCCTTTACCACTGAAATGGGTTCATCTGCCAGAGGAAAGTTTATCTTTTGATAGAAATAGCTTTTTTAAAGAAATTATTGCTGAAAACAACAAGGCAAAATCAGTCCCAAACGAAAAATTTGCTTACTCTAATCTTGGATATTTCATTCTTGGACAAGTGATTGAACAAGTTTCAGGTGTGAGTTATGAAGATTATATCCGTGAGAAAATTATTCATTCACTAGGAATAAATAAAAATGAATTAGACTTTGTGATATATAATAATGATCTACATGCTAAGGGCTATCAAAAGAAGTTCACTTTTATGAATTTCATGTTAGGATTTTTGATGGATAAATCAAAATATGTGGAAAGATCAGAAGGGAAATGGATTTCATTTAAAAACATGCTTGTTAATGGCCCCTCATATGGTGGATTGATAGGGACATCAAATAGTTTTATGAGATACATTCAAGAATTATTGAAGCCAGATTGTATCCTCTTGTCAGAAGAGTATAAAAGAATGTTATTTTCTGAAAACCTTACAAATTCAAAACAAGAAACCGGAATGTGCTTTTCTTGGTTTAAAGGACAATTAAATAACAATATATACTATTACCATTCTGGAGGTGGTGCAGGTTATTATTGTGAAATTAGGGTATATCCTGAACTTGGTATTGGTAGTGTATTAATGTTTAATCGGACGGGAGTAAAACGTGAACACTTTTAGATAAATTGGATAAATATTACATTAACGCAAAATAACAAGCTGGTAACAATGTATAAAAATAATAGCCAAGACAGGAAAAAACTCAAGAGTTGTAACTCGCTTCAACTCTCTTATAATTTGACAGGTAAGTACCATGCACTCGGCTACTATTCTTATACTTACCGTTGTGTGCAATTGTGACACGATCCGGCCTGAAATATGAATACAAAATCTAATTAAAATCCCATCAAAATAATTCAAATCACTTTATCACTAAATATTTGAGTGATAAATTATTCGATCCATTATAACACATAATAGAATAATCATTATCTTATCATCATCAAAACAGCTAGCCATGAATTACTTGAAAATATTTTTTACCACAATTTTAATTTTCTTCCTATCAATATCTTCTTACGCGCAAGGGCCGAACGATGAAGTATGGGCTCTTTTTGCGGCAGGTGTTGGCCAAAAATTAGAGCCTGGAATGGATCCTTGTTGGATAACATATACTGTTGCTCTTGAGACCAATCCAAGAATTGCAGCAAATGTAGAAATGGGTACTATGGGGATAATCGTCTCAGGTGTTACATGGTGGGAAGCGACCGCACAACAAAGGCGTTTCAGTCGCTATTTTGATGATGAACCAGACGGCACTTTTAAATTGACTCCATGTGAAATCAATTGGGTGGGTGGAATATGGAATGGATGGGGAACTATGACAATTTCTGGCAGCGGTACTTCCGTGAGAGGTACCTATTCTGACACTTATGAAAAACCCAAAAAAGGCAAAATCACAATCTATCGAGAAAACGGAAAGCTTGTTGGAACATGGGAAGAGCCTGGTATTGGCCGAAAGGGCACTTTGTACAATATAAGTGTTTCAAAAAATGGTAAATCTATATCAGGCAAATATGACACTACTGTAGACGGAGGAAAGGGGAATTGGCATAAGAACAAACCTTTTACTTGGACTTACAGGAGTCCTAGTGTCAAGCATTGATATTTATAGTCCCACAACTGCCCACAACAACGTGTATAATTCATTGCTCGGAATTTCCTATTCGGAAATTCACGCACAATTCATGTCTTTAGCTAAGCGGAAAATGACTCAAGTTCTTTCCCGCAACGAAACCATACACTTAGACGTTACCAACAAATTACCCCCTTCAAAATAATTAAGATGAAAACATTATTAATTTTCTCGGTTCAATTCATGTTAATATCTATTACGCTTCAATGTAATTTATTAGCTCAATCCGTAATTGAAGTAAAATTTCAACCAGATGAATACATTTATGTTTATGAAACTAAGGGAACTGGCACTCCAATTGACTTATACAGTGCTGTAATTCAAAATATCGCCATAATCAACCATGCTAAAGATAGCGTCATGATTAAGGATGTTGAAATTATAGCTACTCAGGGGGAGGTTGAATTACAGAGAGTTAAAGTACCTAACAATCTTTTGATAGAATCTGCACAAAAGTTCAAAGCTTATCAAGATCGGGGTATTTTGAAATATTATGATTTTCAATTCCAGACAAGCAGATACCTGAATGGAATATCTTTCTCACAAACACCAACATTATCCAAAGAGGAAGCGATTGTTATTACCCACCGTACATTACTCTTTCAGACTTTACCTGATTTGATTACTGTAAAAGTCAAAGCCATTGATAGCCATGGAGAATATACATTTGGAGAAGCATCAATAAGGGTTATAAATCACAAATCCATAAGCCAGTATTATTTTCCCCTTAAGGGTACTTGGGCGACCTATGGGGCACCATCATTAATTAGTCATCATAGATGGGGGAGTATTCAAGAATTTGCATTCGATTTTGTGAAAATTGGAACGGATGGTAGCACCCACACAGGAGATGGTAGTAAACTTACTGACTACTATGCCTATGGGGAACCTGTTTATGCAATTGGTTCTGGTAAGGTCATCTCAATTTCTGACGAAGAGACAGAGTCAAACGACAACTTGAAACAACCCGATGAAACTGCAGAAGAATATATTCAAAGGTCGGCCAAGCTTCAACAAGCACTTTTGGCTAAAGGGTTTTCACATGTAATGGGTAATCACATTATTATAGAACATGATAATGGCGAATACTCTTACTATCTTCATCTTAAGAAAGGTAGTTTAAAGGTAAAGCAAGGGGACCATGTTCAAAGAGGAGAGGAAATTGCCTCATTAGGACACAGTGGTAACAGTACTGAACCTCATTTACATTTTCATCTTACAGATGGTCCGGACATGGTATACTCACGAAGTATTCCTATTTCCTTTCATAACATTTCCCTTTATCCGGATGATGATGCTAATATTCGGCAAATCCATTATGGGCAAATAATAATAACTAATGACTAAATTATCTGTTGGTAACAATGTATATAAAAAATAGCGAAGAAAGTGCTAAAACAAGAGTATCGACATAAATAATGGTTAGTTTTAAACCGAATAGTAAGTGCGTAAATCTGCTAATTTTCATATACTGGACCGTTCTCTACAATTAAATAATAGGTATGAATAAAACAATAAAAATAAGTCTCATCTTTATAAGTTTTGTTTTTATCGCATATTTATATCTTACACAAGATTTTGATAAAACTCCTCCTACTCTATATAAAAATGGTCATATAATTACTCTAAATGAGCAACAACCATTAGCAGAAGCCATATTCATTATAGATGGAAAGATTGTAGAAGTTGGAAGTAACAAGCAATTAGAAAAAAACTTGTCTAATAACATAACAGTAGTAGACTTGGAAGGCCTTACCGTGTTACCTGGATTTATTGATCCACATACTCATTTCTCTATCAGTATATTTTTGTCTGAAATGCATGATTTATCTGGATTTACTTATAATTCGAACAAAGAAATTTGGAATGCTTTTGAAGACATCGTTGAAAATACAAAAAAAGGAGAATGGATTATTTGCAAGGGTATTGACCCAATATTAGTGAGTGATTTAATACCGCCCTCAATAGAATATCTAGATAAAATTGCACCAGAAAATCCAGTTTTATTCTTTAGTCAAAGCTTGCATAATTATTGGGCAAACTCCATAGCATTTGAGATTGTAGGAATACATAAAGAATCTTCAAACCCGTCTAGTCATAGTTATTACGGTAAAGACAAAGATGGTAATCTGAATGGACTAATCGTAGAACAACAAGCAATAAAACCATTTTTTGACGTCTTAAAATCGGAAGTATTAACACCAAAAAAATTAAGTAAGGTTGCATCTAATGTAATGCATGACTATGCGCATAAAGGAAATACAACAATTGTATCAGCAGGAATTACAATTGAAGATAAGAAACCTCTAATGCTCTTTAAACATCTATCTAACTATAAACCTACATTGTTAGGAAGCCTGCTAGAAATAATTGGGTTGCTACCTAAACGAAAGCAAAACCTAAGGCATTTTATGTATATGCGACACGACATGGCGCATTTAATACCAGAACAAAATGATGAAAGAAACGATTTTTACGGAATTATAGGCGTTAAACATTGGTATGATGGCTCTCCATATATTGGTTCTATGTACTTAAATGAACCGTATTTAGATACCGAATTAACAAATCATAAACTTCACATCCCAACTAAACACAGAGGTAATGCTTTAATTGGAAAAGACTCCCTAAAATCTTTTATAAAAAATCATCATGAGAAAGGATGGCAAATAGCATTACACACTCAAGGAGATGCTGCAATTAACGAAGTTATTGACGTATATGATGAGCTAAAAAATGAACTTGATTATTCAGCATCCAGACACAGATTAGAACATTGTCTACTTTTTCCAGAAGAGAATATAAATAGGTTAAAAAAGTTCAACCTTACACCTAGTTTTCATATCAATCACTTGTTTTACTATGGCGATGCGCTAAAAAATAATTTGATTGGTAAAGAACGAGCAGAAAAAATTTTACCTGTTGGTTCTATAAAAGATAACGGAATTAAGTATTCCTTGCATGCAGACCAGCCAATGTTTGAAAGCAATCCTTTTAGACTAATCCAAACTGCCGTAGAGCGCAAAACAGCTTCTGGTTATGTAATTGGTAATGGACAAAAATTAAGTGTAATTGAAGCTGTCAAATCGTTGACCTTAAATGCAGCGTGGCAAATTAATATGGAAGATAAAATTGGTTCTTTAGAGAAAGGCAAGTATGCGGATTTTATTGTAATAAATAAAAATCCGTTGAAAATTCAATCAAATGAATTAGGCACAATAAAATGTTTAAAAACATTTATAAATGGTAATTTAGTAAAGTAACTGTAGAGAACACCGTATAAAATTAATTGCTAGTACAAGCCTACTTACGAAAATCCTCGCAGATTTTCTATTCGATTTGTACTTGCTAAATTAGTCCCTCAAACCACGCAACTAATCTTATACTAAACGTTAAATTTCAATTTTGGAAAAGTCTCTTAAAACGAACGTTTAATAAGACAATGGGGAGAATAGCAAGAGGACAACGCGCTTACGCGACGTTGTGATGTTTGAAGGACTCTCAAACCCTTATAAATGCGGGTTTTCAGTGATTCAACTGAAAAATACTATCCTGAAAGAACTTGAACCACTAGGATAGTCGACTTTGGAAAGCCCCATAAACAGGGAAATTCACTATCCTAGTCGCCATTAATTTACTTATGGGTGATACATCAATAACCATCATTGTAATACAATCTTGCTCTTGCTCACAAAGGTTGCTACGCAAAATTTATACCGTGGCATGTTACCAGAATTTTTAGAAATAAGAAAGCGAGCGAAATCTCTATTCGCGCTGCAAGTCCCAAAACTTACAAAAACTAATACCACGGAGCGGGGCAAAAAACAAATTAGCCGCAAATTTGAACTTGTTTATAGGGGTTTCAAGGCCATTTGCCGCAAAAACCTACTTACGAAAAAGAAGATTTTCAGGCACAATTCTTCTTACAGCACTCTATAACAAGGTTAGAAGAACTCACGAAACTACGCAACACTGCTTTAGCGTGTTGCCCTCTTGCTCTACTATATATCATAATGAAATAAGTGTAGAACGTAATTATTCAAAAAAAAGTAAGATGCGCCCTATTTCAATTTTACTTAACGCTTATCAACCCGAACGCTATAAAATCGAAACAGTGTCCATACGCAAAGTTTAAGGGTAAGATTTGGGAAAAAAGCTCGTTCAAGATGAGGCAACAAACCATATACTAGTAAAGGCCATCCTTATAATGAGCCGAGTTTAAAGTAATATTCGTAAAGGAGGATTGCAATTGAATTAATCATCCATTCAAGAGTGTTGCACAAGTCGAATTTTAAATGGTTCCATTTATATTCGTTTGACTACATTTGTTATGACGGAAGAACAATCCAAGAAAAAGTTCACAAATCGTCAACATTTTTTGGGATGTTATGTAACCTGTAGACATTAGTTCTCAAGTCATTGGGACAAGCGATTTTTCTTTGATTTGACCTTCGTCTTGAACCAAGATTAATTTTATAGACGATTGTTAAGCATTTTTCTTTACCATTAGTCAATAGCCAATACTATGATTACCCGCAAATCCGAATCGGTGACTTTAATCCCCGACAGTATGACTTTCCTATAGTAGTCATATCAAATTGCTACCTGAATTAAGGGTTTTCAACAATCAGTTTGATATGTCCCATTAAAATTACAATATTGCTTTTCTTTTCAAATCGTATAAGGTGGTCGCATCTCACGTACGTAAAGGGCATTTGCAGAAGGATTATCCACTACTTCACCCTTGACCGGATCCCAGGTAATAGGATGATTGGCGCGTATGGCAATATCGCCCATGTGGCTGATGGTATCTGAAATGATTGCATCATCCAAGGGACATGTTTCCTTATAACGCCCATGGATAACATCAAGAAATACTTTTCCCATAGTATGAGGATCGGACTTCATCCCGCCATTGTCATTCCTTGGAAAGTCATTCAGCTTCCGGTTCAATTCGGGGATGTTCGATTCGGCGGATTTACGGCTGAGTGAGATCCAACCTTTTGTGCCATAAAATGTGGTTCCATTGCCATCTTTTACGGTACGGTGATTGAGCATCCCATTCCCTGCTTTGTCACGACTCATAAAATGAACTTTCATTCCCGATTCGTACGAATAACGTACATCCCAGGAAAAGATATTGTCATAAATTCCTCCTTTAGGCCAGAATAAGCCCTTACCTTCAGCAGTATACGTACCACTTATCTTATCTGGAACACCCCAGACCAACACATCCAAGGGATGGGCTCCCCAACCGGCCAGAAATCCAATGCTGTAATCGTATTGGAACCATGAACTGTTATTGGTAACGCGATCAGGACAATAGCTGTTCAGCGCAGCAGGACCCGTCCACCTGTCGAAATCAAATCCCTCGGGTACAGGTGCATCGATACACAGCGGTGATTCTACATCATTCTTCCCTGGAGCCCAAACATCAACGCGCTCAATTTCCCCTATTTTGCCCTCTCGTACCATGCTGATGCCGAGCTTCAAATGTTCCATTGTCCGCTGTTGGGTTGCATAGTGAAAGCGCACGTTGTTCTTTTTTAGTTCCTCTTTAAGAATCATATAATGGGGATAACTGAGTCCCAGTGGTTTTGCAAGCATTATATGTTTGCCGGCACGGGCGGCATTTATTGCCATTAAAACGTGCCAGTGGTCCGGCGTGGTGATGTGAACCGCGTCAATATCATTTCTGGCCAATATTTCTTCATAATCAAGGTATGCTTTGCACTTGGGTGCTTTAATCTTGTTCTCGCTATAGTAACCAGTCACGGTATTTACGGATTCGTCACGTCGGTATTTATGAACGTCACATACAGCGGTAATACGAGATCCTTCCAGTGGAAGCAGGTAGTTTTTCAATTCAGTGGTACCTCTTTGGCCCAGACCTATCGAGCCAATCATTATCTGATCGTTGGCAGCTGTTTTTGTATAGGATGATAACAAGGAAGGGGCTAAGGCCATACCTCCAAGTCCAATGGAAGTTTTCCGGATAAAATCACGTCTTTTCAGTTTAGTAGAAGATTTTTTCATGATTATAAATTATTAACCGACCTTTCGCTAAAAGGTCAAAACATGTTTTTAAATTACAAAAAAATAAGCTGAAATTTCTTTCGTAGATTAAAAGTCCAGCTAAGCCTTTGCATATTGTGATTCCAAAGTTTTAAGATAATCGAAACTCTTTTTCACCGCCTCTTCGCCAGCAACCTCCAAAGTACTATAACCATCAAATCCGATATTAATCAATTCCCGATAAATCCCTTCTATTTCAATGACCCCACTGCCTAAAGGAACAAGCGCCATCCCACAGCCAAAGATCTTACCACGTTGCTCAATATATTCAGAAGGAAGGTCTTTCCAGTGCACATGCTCTATCTTATCTCCTAGTTTTGATATCATTTCAATGGAATCCCCTCCGCCTAACCATAAATTCCCAGTATCGAGGTTTATTCCTAAGGACTCTGAATTGCACGCATCGATTATGCGTTCCATATGCTGAACAGAATCCGTGTATTTACCGTGTGGTTCCAGTAGTATTTTCACCCCGTAATCTTTTGCCATTTGCAATGGTTCATGAAGCTTTTCCCTAATTGAAAAGATAGCTTCCGCGTCAGTGAGATTTTCTCCAAAAGTTGTATGGGCATCTCCTTCGGTAGTTATAACATGCTTAATTCCAATTGAAGCCGCCATACGGATAGCTTTCACAATCTGTGAGGTTCCGTAACGCCAAGGAGCCGTGGGATCTAACAATGTGGCATGGGCGCAAACACTTGTGAGTGTGATGCCTCTCGATTCAAATAAACGTTTTATGTCAAAGGCATTGGCATCCAAACTGGCCACAGCATTAAAACCAAAATGTGATCCCAGGCAAGCACCGTCAGCATTGTCCGTAACATCAGCGTATTCAAACCCCCATTCTTTGATTTGATCTGCCTGTTGACCCAGGGTTTGAAAAGGGTTGATCAACGCAAAGCATCCTATTTTAATAGCCATTTTGTTTTTATTATTTGGTTTTCAAGTATTTTAATTTTATTCCGTCACCCATCTTTTCCAGGTTTCATCGGCTAAATCTTTATCCAGATTATGAGGTGAAACCAGTATGCGGTAGGTTAATTTCAAAGACTCCCCAACTTCTAGTACTTTAGGGCCTTCAAAAATTATAGCCGGACTGAAATACGGCATTTCAGTATCTACATACCATTTTACCGGATGGTTTAGATTAGACGGAAAATCCATAATTAAAAGGCTTCCTCCTTCTGTTTTTTGGAACAGCATCCACGATGCAGATCGCCCGTGGAGTCCATTCTGATTTCCTAGGTTGTCTTCATTGATTATCATCAATTCATTCCCTTCACTGTTTAGAAATGCGCCCTTGAGCATCTCTTTGTTCAAGCGAACTGATAAGCCGGCATAACCTCCATACGCCTTGCCCCGAAGTTGTCCGTTGATTGGAGTACGATCCAGTGCAATATCATGGCCCAAAGGGGTATATTCCCCTGACCAATCAATAGTGTAACTTCCTTCATTAGCAGGTGCTGATATGCTCACGATACGCGTTTCCTTCAAGACGGCTTCTGAATCGATTGAAGGCGCATATTCAAGCGTCTGAATAAGTTCAACCGACAGATCAGAGGAAACTTTACGCTTAGTGGAAAGCAGTCTTGTATACCCCTCAACAGGTACTCCGGTATAACCCTTTTCTTCCCAGTAGTTGACCCCATTTATTGTTTTCCACGAAAACCAGAGTCCGCGGTGCCAAGGATGATCTGTCTTTGGAAGATCGGTAAAAACGGTCCCGTCTGTAGCAGCTAGCGGATGAAAATACGGTTTTCCTTTTGCAGGATTATGCTGCAAGGCCCAAAGTACCTTTCCATCAAACTTCATTGAAGTGGAATGCTCTGATTCGATTACCTCGAATTTGTCGGCACAACCAATATTGCATGTTAACACGACTGTAAGTAGTAAATAACATGAAAAATTCAAATTCTGGATATTGAGCCTTCCTCGCACCGGCCATCGGGTCCCCAAAAAGAAACAATTAATCGCTTGCTGTCTTCTCGACAATGCCAACATTGTAATCCAGTTTCTGATTGAAGTAAGCATGGTTATTTTCAATAAATTTGAATCTATTTTGTAAAGTACGATTTATTTGCAACCAGGGTCCTTTATTTAGGAGATCTTCGCATCCAAATCTCGTACATAGGTTCTCCTCTGCTATTTTTACCTTGGTGATGCCAGTCATTTTCCATCAAATCATAATCAAATTTGAGCTCAGCACCGACCCTAGAATCATCCCTTGAGAAAAACTCAATATTTTCTTGGTAAATACCATTCTTAGAAGTGAAAGAACCACCTCCTGTGCCAGAGAATTTAAAGGTTTCTATATTATAAGCTATCCATTGGAATCTCCCGTTCTGTAAGAATTTCAAGGTCTTTCTTGGTTTACTATCACCTCTTCTGTCTTGCCCTTTATCTGGTCCACGGGTACCAAATAGCCATTGGCCATCCAATTCTTGGTTATTTTTTTCTATTGGTTTGAACTCCATTTTGGATTTCATATCAATAATCAAATTTACCCCTTCTATTTTAAAAGGCATGATTAATTGCCTAACAGGGTCCTGCTCAAAGGTTGAATTAAACTCAAGTTGAACCACCAATTGATTGTTTTCTACATTAAAGAATCCGCCAAGGGTTTTTATAAACTTTGCTGGATTGGTTTCATAGACACTGTGGATTAGATAACCATTGTCTATTTTGAGCTCATGTTGTATTGTCTTATTTTCTTTCTGTTGAACTGATAAATAGACATTTTCAGTAATCTGGGAATTAACTGAACATACACTCAAAAATAAAGTGATGAGTGTTACCAAAGTGGATTTATAGGGTGATTTCATGACTATGATTTAGTAATCTAATTTACTAAATAAATACCCCATATCATTGAAAATCATGATTTTAGTGTCAATCCTTGTTTTTTAGATTCCTTAACATTAATTCTGAAGTCCTTTCCAAATCAAATTCGGGCTGCCAGCCCCAATCCCTTCGTGCGATGGAATCATCTATACTACTTGGCCATGAATCGGCAATCTCTTGCCTAAAATCGGGGATATAGGTAATCTCAAAATCAGGAACGATTCTTTGAATGTTGTCAGCAATTTCCGCTGGAGTAAAGCTCATGGCGGATAAGTTATAGGCGGAACGAATCTTAATATCCTCTTCATTGCTCTCCATCAGCATGATAGTACCACGAATTGCGTCATCCATAAACATCATAGGTAACTTGGTATCTTCTTTTAAAAAACAGGTGTAATGACCATCAGACAAAGCTTTATGAAAAATTTCTACGGCATAGTCCGTCGTACCTCCACCAGGCATGGTTTTCCAACTTATCAAGCCAGGGTATCTAACGCTGCGAACATCTACTCCATATTTATGGTGATAATAATTGCACCAACGTTCACCCGACTGTTTACTAATACCGTAAACCGTTGTAGGTTCCATAATAGTATTTTGAGGGGTATTGTTCTCTGGAGTATTTGGGCCAAAAACAGCAATGCTAGAGGGCCAAAAGACCTTATCGATCTTTTTTTCCTTGGCTAGGTTTAAAACGTTGAAAAGTGAATTCATATTCAGGTTCCAGGCACGCATAGGAAATTTTTCTGCTGTCGCACTTAACATTGCTGCCATTAAGTAAACCTCGCTAATCTCATAGTATGCAATTACTTCCTCCAATGCATTATAATCCGTGGCATCCAAAAGTTCAAAAGGACCTGAACTCATTAAATCTTCACTACCTTCACGAATATCACTTGCAATAATAGTATCATTGTCGTGTTTGTCGCGTAAAGCATAGGTGAGTTCAGTGCCTATTTGCCCGCAAGCACCTAATATTAAAATTGGTTTCTGCATTAAAATGAAGTTAAATGAATTTAAAGGTAAATATAGCTTTTATTAAAATTTGTACATTCGCTTTATGCATAAATTATTAATTGTCTGCCTACTTGTTTTCACGTTTCTTTCTTGTAAGGAAAAGACTCAGGAAGTGACCGATGAGGACACGTCTGGATATGAGTTGTCTACCGAGAATTGGCCAAATAAACTTAGTGTGAATTCCAAGGCAAAGACCATATTGGGTGAATGGCCCGAATACAGTGCAATGGACATTAGTTTTGACGCCATATACAATGCTGCCAACAGAGAGGATTTAAGCTTGACCATTGAAAATATAATCGAAGAGCAAAAACTGCTTGAAGATTCAACATACCCAGCAGAGTTTGATAAGCCACAGATAAAAGGGAGACAAAAGGTTTTCAAAACCTATGTCTTGAAAGTTAAGGGTGATTTAATTTATCGTTTAGATCCTGAGGCTTCTGTTCATGAGATGATCAATGCCTATAATGCACTTCGTAAACAATTCAATGTAATGCTAAACAATACGTTGGATACTAAACTGATTTTAGATGAAGAATAAAGTATTCTATTTGCCGTGGTTCGGGTGTACTGAAAAAAGTAGATGACAGTTGGAAATTAGCACATTACGTATTGTCTATTGCAATGCCCAATGAATATGACGATGAGTTGGTTGGACTCAAACAAGGGAAAGATAGTATATTGATGCTTAAATCAAATAATCATTAAGGATGAACACGTCAATAGTGTATTGCTGTAATTTTCCCTCAAAAGATTGACTAATGAATTATTATGTCAAAATCACTTCTTTTTATTCCAGATATTTCCGGATTCACAAAATTTGTTCAGACTACTGAAGTTGAACATAGCCAACATGTTATTTCCGAACTACTGGAAGTTCTTATAACTGCGAATACCCAGGATCTTGTACTTGCAGAAATTGAGGGTGATGCCCTTTTTTTCTATAAGGAAGATGAGATTACTTCACAAGAGCGACTATTGGCGCAGATTGAAACCATGTTCACTGCCTTTTATGGACATTTGAAGTTATTGGAAAAGAATAGAATATGTCCTTGTAATGCTTGTGCGACGGCCCATAATTTGCAACTGAAAATCGTAGCTCATTCAGGAGAATTAAAATTTATTAATGTCCAAGGAAATAGAAAACCGTTTGGAACACAAGTTATTGAGGCACATAGATTATTGAAAAACTCTATAGATAGCGATAATTATGCCTTGATCAGTAAAGAACTTGCGAGCGATTTGGAACTACCTATTTACTATTACAGCAAGGCATATCGATTTAAAGAAGGCAAGGATACTTACGATGGGAAAGAAGTAGATTATATTTATTCTTTGATCGATGTTGAAAAATTAAACCTCAGTTCATTTTCACAAGCTAAGAAAGTGGCATTTAAAAATACCCCCAATATTGTTTTGGAAAGACAATTTCCTATTGCGGCGGAATCCCTATTAGAGTACATTACGAATTATAATTATCGGCATCATTGGGTAAAGGGGGTCGATAAATTTGAGTATAACGAAAAAGAGGTAACTAGGCTGGGGACTGAGCATATATGCGTAATCAATGGGAAGCAACTTAATTTTGTAACCGTTACGAAGGATGTTGGACCAGGGAAATTGGTCTATGGAGAGCTTACTCCTAACGCTCCGTTGGTTGATGAACTCTATCAATTCTATGTAGTCAATCCAATTTCTTCAACCCAAAGTAATCTGAGGTTAGAACTATACTGGAAAACCACATCTATCTGGAAAAAAATACTATTTGCCCTGGTGTTGAGAAGGGCTTTTAAAAAGAATTCATTGACCGGTATAAATGCTTTGGAACAATTTGTCAATGAAAGCACCAATAAAAAGTCAAAATAGAAAACTGAGCTATTCTTTTACCTCTTCAGGCGCGGCCTTTCTAGATTCTAATGCTTGCTTGCTTAAACTTGCCAAATTAAAATTAGGATCAATTTTCAATGCTTCGTCAATGAGCGCTATTGCCTCATCGATCTTTGTTTTATCCTGATTGTAGGTTGTGAGCGCTTTTAAATGCATAAAAGCAGCTTTTAATGAGGCTTCATACGGTTGTTGCCTTTCATAAAAAGCATACTTCATATCATCTTCGGCATTGGCAATGCCATAATCAATATTGGTGATAGCTCCCAGGTTGTCACCTGTCTGAATCTTAAGATCTGCCAATTCATAAGCTAAATAAGCACTAGGGGTTCTCTTATTCAGAATTTCAAATTGTTCCAAAGCCCTTTTAGGTTGATTAATGGCCTTTAAGGCAATGGCCTTTACCTGAACAGACAAATCGGAATCTGATTCGTTTTTATCAATTCCAATGGTATTTAGAGCCTGCATATGCTGATTGTTATTTGCATAGATATAGGCTAGGGTGTCTTTCCGGGCCTTGGATGGCGAAAGTACATTAAGATGTGTAAGGGCATTGATCATTCCGGCTACGTCTGCCTGCATTCTCATTTCCTTATAAAAGGCTTCGTAATGTTCTTGTAATTCGTTTGTAGATTGGGCGTTGACCATAAAACTTACAGCAAATAGGACCACAAATACAATCTTTCTCATGTTACTTTAGTTTTGTTGATTTTTGGTGCGCTAAACTATTAAATTAATTGATATGAACCTGTTAATAAAACATTTAAAAAAAGAATAAAAAAAAGGATGCCTATAGGCATCCCATTTTTATTAGTAGTGGTTGTACTTTATGCAATAGTCAACGGCACCTCTTTTTTGGTGAATGTTCGTAAAAGACCGGCATAGAAACCGAGGTTTTTCGTATCCATTTCAATACATGATTTTAAAAAATCCTTTAGATTCTTGAAAAGTAAATTGGCATGTAAGGTCGGAATATAAGTATTCACCTTTTGAGGGTCATACTGATCATCGTCCAGTACAATATCCATTTCTATCCTTTTCCTATGATAGTCAATTGAAACATCTGCGGCATTGTAGTACTTTTTCAAAAGTGCTACATGAAGGGTCTCAAAATTGTCGGTCGTTTGCTGGTTGTCACAACTTCTGGAAATTAAGTTTTCAATTTCCATTGCAATCTTCTTTTTTAATGTTGAATTTTCCATGGCAATCGAATTTTATATTTACTTAAAGTTATGCATTTTGTCGATAAAGTGTTCGAAATCAACGATATAATTAACATAAAAGGGTCTATTTTGTTGTGAAAATGCTTTAAAGAGTTGTGAATGAATCTTAAATCGAAGTGTTGAATCGGTACTTTTTAACATGAATTAGCCTACGGGATGCGATTTTTCCCCCAGAATTAAGGCTAGCATCTAAATATTCGGGTTTGGTGAGGCCTCTTTTTTGCGCTTCGATAGTATAATATTCCTGTTTTGACGGATGAAAGGGGTATACACCATTGAATAACTCATCCCACCATTCATTATGTATTATAGCCTTTATAATACCAATACAGTCCTCTAAATGGATAAGATTAATGACAGTATTGCCATTAGTGAGTCCTTTTCTTCCTGACAACATAGTTACTGGATGTCTATTGGGTCCGATCAAACCTCCAAAACGAATTATAGTAGTTCGCAATTTAGGGGTGTTTATAAAAAGACTTTCAGATCCCAATAATTGTTTTCCTGATTCAGTACTAGGTTGCGGAATAGTGTCTTCTGTAATTTCTCCTTCAATATTCCCATAAACCGAAGTA
Organism: Maribacter sp.; assembly: GCA_024228355.1. Taxonomy (GTDB): domain Bacteria; phylum Bacteroidota; class Bacteroidia; order Flavobacteriales; family Flavobacteriaceae; genus Maribacter_A. The sequence goes on from JAAETN010000424.1 coordinate 25,812, forward strand.
CTACTTACAAAGATTACATTTTTAGTTTTAGCAGCTTTAACCCCCGCAAGCAGCAATTGCATTTTTTTGACAAAGTTCTCCTTGTTTGCACCTCTTAACTTGGGAGGAACGTTAATGACCAATATTTCAGCACCCCTCAGAAAACGGGATATGTCACCTGCTATCGTATTTTCGGATATTGAAATTAGAAAAGGGGATATTCCCTCTTTTTGAAGCATGCCGAGCTTAACTTCTGATGTGGTGGTACCATGAATGTTGTAACCATCCAATATTAGTGATTTTGCTAAAGGAAGGCCCAGCCATCCACAACCAATAATAGCAACAGTTTTAATCAAATGATATCGTTTTAATTACCAATACGGCATCATTCAATACAAAGGGCATAGGAATGATATCATCTGGTCTTTCAGGAACAGTAAATTGAGCGTTACTTAATAGATCGTTAGAGGCTTCATAAATTGTTAGTTTTAGTTTGGCCTCTTTAGGAATAGCAAATCGAAGTTCGGTATAGTCATTATTGCTGATATAATGGGTAATCAATTTACCATTTTTCCTATTTGTCAGATAATGTTCTGATAATTCAATATTGTTTACGCTTGCCTTTTTTAATTCAACCCCGTTCGAAAAAACCTCCAATCGGTTTACATCCCTTTGCGGGGTTATGCATAATTCTAAAAATCTCTCATTACCAATGACTGTATCCAAGGAGGTCTCAACGAGTGGAGAAGCAATTTCCTTTATTGGTGCTTCTGAGACAAAGGTAAAGCCGGAAGCATATTTACTGCTTATGGTTTTATCAGCCAGTTTTTCCGGTATTTTTTTGTCACTCCCGATATACTGCGAGGTCCAATTGGATATTTCATGTTCATAGGTAGCCCATTGTGCTTTATTATTATCTGCATCCAGGATGTACAGAAGGCTACTGGGTTTTGCGTTTTCTGTTGAAAAATCCGAATTAAAATGTGCCGAAACCATTGATCCAAGGAACAAAATGAATCCTAAGAAGGTAAGTCGGTTCTTATTCTTGTAAAAACCGAAAATGGGCAGTAATAGATAAAAGGACAATGTAGTTAATAAGGTAGCAGCAACCATCATTTTCAATCCTAGTCCAATAGGGAACATATTAATGAATGGGGCGTAAATCCATAATGCTGGTAAAGCTAAAATGACCAATAAATATGGACTGGGTTCTTTCTGGTTTATGACCACCATAAACGAAACCAATAGCGCATAAACTGGAACTATAAAAAAACTTGCCCCTTGTAGATATACGGAAACCAAGCCGCAAATAACCAACCATAAAAACAAAGGAGCAACCAAAAGATTGGGTGTTCCTAATTTTTTAAACTTGTTATACACCCAGAAACAAACAGCGACCGAGAACAACACAAAAGCTACTATATAGGTATGGCCATTATAAGTAAAACCATGCAATATATCCTTGTACCCGGGGTAGACCCACTTAAGGAATGACCAACTATAAAAACCAACAACACCATTAATGATCAGTGCAATGAGCAGCGGTAAAAAGCCTGTTGCCAATTCATTGATTTGCAAGACTTTTTTCTTGAAACCAACAACTAAAAGAATAATAAAAAATACAAGTGCGAGACCAAACATTGGCCAGATCCATTCAAACGGATATGAAACCAGTTTAAAGAAAGGCACGTTAAAATATATGAAATCATCCAAACTTTTTAGATTGTTCAAATCAGCATTTGCAAAATGCGATAATAAGGGCATCAAATAACTGCCTTGGTGTGCCAAGGTATTACGGTCCAAACGCTCATAGTTGTCTTGCGCAGTATGATAATCAAAATGGTCATCGATAAAAGCAAAATTCAGCCCTTCAATATCGCCATCTTCCCTAAAAACGGTTAAATCAGTATCATTTGGCAACATTTTATAAATGCTGTATACCAATGAATTGGCAACGGGATAATCCGGATCGGCCTTGGTAAATTCCTTAATGAGTTTTCCATTGCCGCGATTTGTTTCAATTAGCATATAACTTGGTCCACCGCTGCCGCGAGCCTCAAAATTCAAAACCAGTCCAACATCCTTTGCCCAGGGATGATTGTTTACGAACAAGTCCGCACCATTAAGACCCAATTCCTCGGCATCGGTAATAAGGATAATAATGTCATTCTTGGGTTGCTTTTTTTCTGTTAGATATGCACGAACACCCTCTAATATCGTTGCAACCCCACTCCCTGCGTCACTGGCTCCCAAGGAGGAATGCGGACTGCTGTCATAATGGGAAAGTAATAATAGTGCCTTGCCATCTTCAGTACCCTTGATACGGGCCAGAATATTGATTGCCTTGCTTAAATTACCCCAATCCCCAGCAGTATATCCTTCTTGAATTGAGGTTTCCAATCCTAAGGCTTCCAGTTCTGCAACTATATATGAACGTACTTGGGCATGGGCAGGAAAACCTACCCCGTGGGGTTCTTTGGAGAGTTTTTTTACATGGGCAAGTGCCCTGTCTGTTGAAAAAACATTTTCAGATGCCTTGGTATCAATTCTATAGGTGGGCATTGACGATCTAAAACTCCAATAAATGGCTAGTAGAATCAATAAAAGTGTAGTGATTTTGGAGAATTTATTCATAGGAAATGCTTGTGCCTTAAAAGTATAAAATTCTTTGGGGATGCTGTGCTACATCGAGTATTTTATGGTATTCGATTAATTTTTCTATCTTTAAAAACCAATCTAAATTCAAATTATATGGGAATCAAGAATTTTCAAGGATTCAGAAAGGCCGTAAAAAAGGAGTTTGATGCACCTATTTTAGTGTCTGATTATATGTGCACCAAGTTGGTGACCTTTTCTCCGGAACAGTCAATTCTCGAAGTCATGGAAAAGTTTGCCAAACACCATATTTCTGGGGGACCTGTTTTGGATGATAATGGATTTTTAGTAGGAATTATTTCCGAAGCCGACTGTATGAAGCAGATTTCCGAAAGCCGTTATTTTAATCAACCAATTTTGGACAAAAGTGTCGAAAAATATATGTCCAAAGGGGTTGAGACCATACCTCATGATATTTCAATTTTTGATGCAGCCGGAGTCTTCGACAAGCATAGTCGGAGAAGATTGCCGGTGATGAAAGACGGACTGCTAGTTGGCCAGATCAGTCGTAAAGATATTGTAATTGCTGCATTAAAACTTAGTGGGCAAAATTATAAGTAGGTTTTACTCATGATGTGAATAAACATAAAAAGTCATTTAATTTATTGTCATACTGAAGATGTCATACTGAGCATGGTCGAAGTAGAGTTAAAGGTTTAGGAGCCTTTTTTGAAGGATTTCACTCCCTTTTTACAATCATATAGTAATCATTATCCAAGGGTAAATAACCCAAATCGTACACAAAGTAGTAGGTTGTACCTTTTTTGGTGGTATAGAGATTGGTTATAAACTCAAAATCAAAACCTCTATCAATCAATCTAGTACGAGTTGTTTTGGTTTTTCCTTCCTTTAGCGGAAAACTATCGAGAACCCTATAGTTCTTACGTAGACGATTATTGATATTACGTATAAGGTTTTTACTGTCTTTGTTTACCCTGTTGTTATAGGCATTTCTACAATGGTCAGAGCAGTATTTTTTATCGACACGACCCCTGATTTCAGCACCACATTCCAAACACTTTCTTTCCATTCTATTCCACTCTTTTGTAATTGAATTTCACTTCTTCATGAGTTCCGTCTTCACTACCTACTACTACATACATATTGATTTCATTTTCGCTTATTTTTTCAATGGTAAAACCTTCAAAGTAGGCCCTGTTACCCTCAAGCTTTACCAACTTGAAATCAACGGTTTCATCTTTTTCTTCCCAGCCCTTCAATGAACCATGAAAATGTTTCAGTTGCAATATCAAGGTTTCCCCTATTTGCTGAATATGACCTACTTCATAGAATTGTACTTTACCTTCGGATGCCAACTTAAAAACGAACATCATGGAACCACCCAACGGTGGACTCCATATTTCCTCGGCTATACCACCGAAAGCTTCCCCTTTCCAATGACCGGCAATCCAAGCGATTTCATTGAGCGATGACTTGGGCGATTCGCTCCCTTCGGCCAGAGTTTTGGTATTTTGAGCTTTACAGCTAATAGAAATGCAAAAAAGAAGTACAAAAATTGATTTCATAAGCTTCACAGGTTTAATATCAACAAGGTACAAATTATCCGATTACAAACGACTAATACGTTTTACCCAATAATGATATCATATTTGGTGAGCAATCCAGCAATATTTTCCTTAGAGAACTTTGCTTTCTTAATTCTGTTTCGTTCAGGATCCAAACTTAAACGGGAAGCTGTTCTAAAATCAGCCCTTTCCAAGATTGAATCAAAAAAAATGGCCTTATCCAAATCGCAAGAGTCGAAGGAAGCTTCGGTCAGATCCGATTCTGTAAAATCTACTTCAATGAGTTTAGAATCGATAAATTGAATATTTTTCAATTTCAATTGATAAAAAGAAGAGAAATTCAGCACGCAATTACTGAATTTAAAAGACATCAAAAAATTATTACATTCCTCAAATCCCAATCCCATCATTTTACAATGTAAAAAGTTCACCTCCTTAAATACAGTATGACTTAAATTGGCATTGCTGAGGTTGCAATCAATGAAGCCACATTCCATGAAATTCTGATTGTCTACATAGCCATTGGAAAAATCACAACCTTCAAAAATACAGTTTTCGTATTCACCTTTCGGCAAACGATTTTTGGTAAAATCCTGCCCTTTGAAGGTTAGGTCTGCAATAAATGGGTTATTCATTTTTTCAATGAAATCATCGTTAATGATTGCGATTTTTTATTGTCCTCCTTTACGATTTGGTGAACGCTGATTAGGCCATGTTCTTTGTTCACCAGTTCGTGTATTCAGGGGTAAGACTGACTTCTCTCGAGAGGTTTTATCAGGATCTTCACTTGCTTTATAAGCTAATATTGCGGTCAAGATAGCATTGTTGCGTACATCATCGAAGACAATTTTATCGTAAGTATCCAAGTTGGTGTGCCAGGTATAATTCCAATAGCTCCAACTTAAAGAGCTCAATGAAAATGCTGGAGCCCCTGCTGCCACAAAGGAGGCATAATCAGACCCACCTCCGCCAGGAGTACCAGGGAAACGGGTTTCAATGTGGTCGGTTATTTCTTTGGGGACACTTTCCAGCCAACTTCCCAGATAGTTATATGCGTGTAAAAAACCTTGCCCAGAAAGATTAACAACCCTGCCCGTTCCATTATCTTGATTAAATGCCGCCTGCAAACCTTCAATAATTTCGGGATGGTCTTCTACAAATGCACGTGATCCGTTCAAACCTTGTTCTTCACTTCCCCAATGACCAACGATTATAGTCCGTTTTGGATTAGGGTACACTTTTTTAAGAATACGTGCTGCTTCCATCATGGTAATTGTACCTGTTCCATTGTCGGTTGCGCCTGTTGCTCCATCCCAAGAATCAAAATGAGCAGAAAGTATTACATATTCATTCGGCAATTCTTTGCCAGGTATAGTTGCTATCGTATTGAAAGTAGGAACAATACCCAGTTCTTTGGATTCTGCCTTTACTTTGATTATTGGATGTACTCCCTTCTCGGTCATGCGATAAAGCATTCCATAATCTTCCATGGTCAAATCAATTACTGGAATATTTTTTGTGTTTGCGCTGAAAATTTTGTTGGCACCAAATCCTTTTGACCATCTCGACTGTAAAATTCCGACTGCACCAGCTTCTTCCAGAGCGGTATTTATATTACGCGCTGTATACCCTGTATTAAGAAATCTTTGATGCCATGCCGTGGCTTGTTCTTCACGATCTTTCTTCATTTTTTCAAAAGATTGCTCAGTGGCGAATTCTTCCCAATTATAATCAGGTCTTCCTGTAGGTTGGTTCATGGAAACCATAACGAACTTACCTTTGACGCTTGGCAACCAGTTTGTGAATGCAATTGAATCTGACACATTCGGAATAATAATCAATTCGGCAGTTGTTCCTTTTTTAGGTGTACTAGGGCTCCATGCCAATTGCATACCCTGTAGGGTAACAACCCTTGGTGAAACTAAGTCTATATGGGTAATGCCACGTTCCCAGCCTTTCCAGGTGCCCCATTGTTCATTTTTGGCCGCTATCCCCCATTTATTGTAGGTTGCAATGGCCCAATCATTGGCGGCTTTCATTTGTGGCGTTCCAACAAGTCTAGGTCCCACCACATCCATAAGTTCATGGGCTAGATTTTCTAATTGGGAATTTTCATTTGCCTCTGCTACAATTTGGCCAACGATCTCATCAGATTCCTGGGCGAAACCAATGTCAACTATTAGAATCAATATTCCCAGAAGTAATTTTAGTGTTTTTCGCATGGTCTTTTTTTTAAATGATTATTTTTTTAGAATTAGAGCTGGTAGCTCTAAATCTTTAAACATTTGGTTATATTCCTGCATCTCTTGATCAACGATGGTATTCCTTTCGTTTTCATAAGTCTTCCATTCAGCCAATAGATCCTTTAATCGTTCTTTGGCCCCTTTAGTAACCTTAGGTTCTGCGGCATCAACATAACTTTTAAGTTCCATGAACTCTGCGTTCAATTGATTGTTGAAGTTGATTACATCCTGAAAGGTCTTCTGATTGGGTTGTATTAAGCTTTGCTCCCAGGTATCAATACGTTCAATAAGGGATTTCCCTTTCTCCAATAGTTCTTTTGCTTTTTCATTTTCTTTC
>JAAETN010000425.1 GCA_024228355.1 Maribacter sp.
ATTCTACGTAACAGATAGCACCGAGCATTTTGTTACAGGATCTCTTTATTTCTATACCAAACCCAATTATGACTCCATTTATCCTTCTGCCTCCTATTTACAGAACGATATCAAAAAAATTATGGAAAGCTTAAGATGGAAAGAGTAAAATCTTGAATAAAGAATAAGCCTTCTCAAAATTGACTTCCCGTTTTGTCATTTGGAAAAAACAGGGGAATCCCCTAAAAGCAATATATTATTTTAACTGAAACTCTGCTGAGTCGAGTAATCTTTGATCCTCGAATACATTAAAGGTATATTTGCCTGGCTTTAATGAACCGGCAGGGACGGTGATGGCCGCCAAAACAATTTGTTCCTCACCCATAAATGAAACAGGAATCCTTTTACTATAGACATTACCCTGTACGATAATGGTATTGGCATTATCCTCAATAACACCCATGTCGGGGCCTAAAAACTGAAAATAAAGCACTTTATCTTTATTGATCATGGTCAAATCTTCCATGATAGTAATGGCTCCCCTCAGCTTTTCAACCACGGAAGCCTTTTCGGTCATGATTGGTTTTCCCCCATCCAATCTATAACCAGAACCCTCTACTCCCTTAATTTTCAGGTAACTGGTTTTAAGCGCATTATTAAGTCCTAATATTTTTTCTGCATTCTCGATGCTACTATAGATCTGTTCGCGTAATGCTTTGACCTTTTCTTCTTCCTCGTCTAACCAAATTTGTTTTTGTTCGGTTAATTCTTTTCCATTAAGGATTTCATCGGAATCAAATCGGTTACCAAAACCTTGCATCCAATCCATCATGGCTTTATGGGCATCTTGCAATTCAATTCTTGCAGCTTTGTATTGCAACCCGATCGTGGTACTATCTTCCTTGCTACTTAATTCGCCAACCATGCTACCCATTAAACTCATCTTGGGCATTACCTCGTCATGTATAGCCATGACCTTTTTCATTTGCGCATTAGATGCCTTAACGGCTTCCTTTCTTTCATCTTTACAAGAGATGTTGGTAATCAATATCACAACGGTTAAAATGCCAAGTAACTTTTTCATTCTGATGGTTTTGTGTTAATAGTTTTATTATTTAGGGTGTAGATATAATCCTTGATCTTGATAATTGTGATTGTTTTTTGAATACCATCTGATGAAACCAATGAAGGATCAAACTCGATTGTAGCTTATCCAGATTCGTATTTAATCGCTACAGCGTTCGCACTTTCCGTTTCAATCAAATTAGATCGTGTTTTTTACTTACACAACTGGAGATTATCAACAAAACACTAGCGAAATAGTAGCTTCATCTTTAAATGAATAATACTCAAAATTACTGAATACTTTAAAAAGGAAGGGTTATGATTTCCATATTTCCTTCATTCTCAAATTAATTGGTGTCATTTCAACCTAAAATGCCACTTTTGCAAAAACTTTTCAATTGAACGAGTACAATAAAAAATGGTTTTACCTCATTATACTTTCCTTGGTGTGGGGTTCTTCATTTATATTGATAAAAAAGGCATTATTAGGACTTACAGCCCTGCAGTTAGGTAGTTTACGCATTGTATTAGCCTCGACATTCCTACTGGTTTTCGGATATCGAAGTTTAAAAAGGCTTTCATTAACAGACTGGAAATGGATTTTCTTGGCAGGACTGCTTAGCTCATTTTTCCCGCCATTTTTGTTTGCGTTGGCACAGACTGAACTCGATAGTGGAGTAACATCCATATTCAATTCAGTGGTTCCGCTATTCACTACAATTGTAGGCCTAGCACTTTTCGGTGCCATAATTACGAAAAGGCAGATTGTCGGAGTTTTCATAGGACTATTTGGAACCTTGGCTTTGATATTAACTGGAATGGAGTTTGATCCCAACCAAAATTATTGGTATTCCATTTTTATCTTGTTATCTGCCCTTGGTTATGCCTTGAACATAAATATCATTAAAAAGCATTTGTACATTTGAGTCCGTTGGCAGTGACCACAGGAAGTTTTGCCGTAGCATTTGTACCCGCTGTTGTCATAGTGTATTATTCTGGTTTTTTCAACGAGGTTGAAAGTAATGTGCATATGCAAAACGCTTTATGGTACCTACTGGCACTTGCATTTCTCGGTACTGCTATTGCCAATATTTATTTCAATAAACTGATCCATTTATCAAATCCTGTTTTTGCCGCCTCAGTGACCTATACCATTCCTATTGTTGCTGTACTCTGGGGAGTTTGGGATGGTGAGACCATTAATATTTATCAATTAATAGGCGGAGCGATCATACTTTTTGGAGTGTATTTGGTAAACCGAAAAAAAAGGCCATCATAATGGAATAATGGCCTTTTAAACATAAAATAATAGTTTATCTATTCAAAATCTAAATCGGAAACCCCTTCGTTAACCTTGATCTCCTTAACCTCATAATCGATTTTTTGTGGCCCCATGGTTTGGGTGAACAGAAATGGGAATTTTATACCGGAAACCTCTTTATATTCATTGTAGTCAATTGTGGTATTCATCTGTTGACCTTGGGCCTCAATGCTAATCGCATCTTGGACTTTTAATCCGGATTCAATATCATAGAAAGAGGTTTTTTCATCAGATATTTTAATCTTATAGGCTTTTTTGCCTTCAATTACTTCAATACCCTCTAAGGAAACATCAGTGTTTAACAGGTTCAATTCTGGGAATGGTGCGGATTCTTCTTTTACCTTTTTTAATTCGTCTTCACCCAAATCCTTGCGTTGACCTTGCATTACCATATACCCTTTGTCGCCATCAACAACTTGTTTGCTCATGGAATTGCCCATGACCTTTACATCTTGCATAAATTGATCTTTTGAGGTCTTCTTAACCTCTAGATCCAGTTTCATTCCTTGCATTTCTGCTTCTGCCATCAAGGAATAGGATTCAACGCCCATTAATTTTTCTTTGCCACCAATGGCCTCGATGTATTTTTCCAAAACACTATTTGCCGTCATACCTTCTGGTACTGCAGCCTCATAGTTGGGTTTCTCGATATCAGCAGCAAATTTATCGTAATATTTAACTGGGACTTTTTTGCCATTGAAATTTATATTTTCCAGGTTGTCCATAACCTCACTCCCTTTGCCAGTAACAACAACACGTGCATTGTCTACACTCATATATTTCTCGGCAGCTTTCTGTACATCTTCCTTTGTTATGGCGTTTATGCGCTCTAAATACGTTTTGTAGTAATCTTTTGAAAGCCCTTCGGTTTCTATATTTAGGGCGTATCTGGCTATGGTTGCAGGCTTCTCCAAAGCCAGAACAAAGTTACCTACATATTTGGCCTTGGCATCTTTTAACTCTTCATCAGTAACAGGTTCTTTGATGATTTTATCAATTTCCTTCAATATTTCGACAACAGAACTATCGGTGACCATGTTTCTGACTTGGGCACTTGCCGTAAAAGTAGCTGGCGCATATTTATCGTTGCCTAGGCTCGAATATGAGCCATACGTATAGGCCTTGTCTTCTCTTAAATTTAAAAAGAGACGGGCCTGGGCACCTCCGCCAAGAATCCTATTGGCCATAAGGGCATGAAGGTAATCCTCATTATTCATTTTAAGATCTACCAAACTTTCGACAGCCACTTCTGACTGAACTGCATTGGGAACGTCAACGAAGTTAATTTGTGTGTACTGTGCATTTGAGGGTCTTGAAAATTGAAATGATGGAGGTACGGCTTTTACCCATGGTGTGAAATTTTCCTCTACGAGTAATCTGACTTCGTCATATGATATATCGCCAATAACCACTAAATATGCATTTGCAGGCACGAAATAATCCTCATAGAATTGAACAATATCAACAAGGGAAACATTGTTAACGGATTCTTCGGTTACAAACTCACCATAAGGGTGGTCTGTACCATATGCCAGAGCATTCTGAACTCTGCTTGAAATTGCGGAAACATCTTTTTCCTGTGCTTTTAACCCAGTAAGTAGTTTTTGCTTCTCCTTGTCGAATTCCTCCTCGGTGAAATTTGGATTTATGGCTGCATCGGCCAAAAGCTCCAAAATCCTAGGAAAATATTTAGACAATGAACTTGCAAAGGCACTTTGTGAACCAAAACTGATTCGTGCGCCAAGAAAATCAACCTCCTCATTAAAGTCATCTTTTGGAATTGACTTTGACCCATTTCCCAGTAGGCTGGCAGTTAGACTGGAAACACCCGCCTTTTCTCCTTCGAGTATGGGTGGATTGTCAATTCGTAATTGAACTGATACCCTTGGCAATTTATGATTTTCAACGACCAAGACCTTTAGTCCATTTTTCAATTCAAACCGTTGGGGTTCCTGTAGATTAATTTCAGGTGCGGGCCCCGGTTTTGGCATTTTACTTCTATCTATCTGGGCCTGTATATTCAGGGCAACAAATGCCAATATCATTGTTATATATAATTTTTTCATTTTTTTCTAGTTTTCGGTTGCTTCTTTGGGTAAGTATTCCAATTCAACACGTTGGCTGGGCTTTAGATATTTATTGGCCACTGCTGTTATCTCCTCTTTTGTAATTGAACGATAAATATCAATTTCATTATTGATCAAACTAGTGTCATCATAAAGAATATAATATCTTGCCAAGGAATTCGCGATACCTGAAACACTACTGTTGGCATTTACAAAGAGATTCTCGAACTTGTTTTGTAATTTTTGATAGTCTTTTTCAGTAATAGGTTCAGATTGAAGTTTAACTATTTCCTCATCAATCTCAGTTTTAATGTCTTCCAATGAGGTTTCACCTACTGGTAACGCCCCAACAACATAAGCACCATAATCTTCCTGGGATCCATTAAAGGCGAAAACCTGAAGTGCTTTTTTCTTTTCATCGACCAATTTTTTATAGAGTTTGGAGCTTTTACCATCACTTAAATAGGTTGAAATCATATCAAGAACATAAGCATCCCTTTCGGTCTGTGCAGGGGTACGATACCCCATTAGAATTGCGGGAATTTGAATATTTGGGTCGTGGTAATTGGTCTTTATAGTTGATGTTATCGGATCTTCCACAAACGTGTTTCGCTGAATGTCCTCTCCCTTGGGGATTGGCCCAAAATAGTCCTGGATCATTTTTTTGGCCGTGTCGATCTCAATATCACCTGCTACGACCAAAACTGCGTTATTGGGTACATAAAACTTTTTATTGAACTCTTTAAAGTCGTCCAAAGAAGCACTTGCCAAATGTTCCAAAGAACCAATGGTCTGCCAACGATAAGGATGTTTTTTGAAAAGTTTTAGGAACATTTGCTCTCGCCATCTTCCATAAGGCGCATTATCATAGCGCATTCTGCGTTCTTCTTGGACTACCTCACTTTGCGTATCAACCCCTATTTTATTTATAATGGGGTGCAATAGGCGTTCAGATTCCAACCAAAGACCCAATTCCAAGTTGTTTGATGGAAAAACCTCATAATAATAAGTGCGGTCTTGGGTGGTATTGGCATTGTTCTGTCCTCCGTTGGAAGATACTATCTTAAACCACTCACCCCGCTCAATATTTTTTGTGCCCTCGAACAACAAATGTTCAAAAAAATGGGCAAACCCGGTTTTTTCAGGGTTCTCGTCTTTGGCACCCACATGGTACATGACCGATGTGGTAACCACTGGCGCATTATTGTCTTGATGTAAAATCACATGGAGCCCGTTGTCAAGATCGTATTCCTCATAAGGAACCTCTTGGGCCATTGATACTGACATGAAAAATAGTGCCAATAGAGCCAAAGGTAGTCGTACTTTCATTTTTATAAGTGTTAGGATTATATAGTTAATAGTAAATAAGTGTAAACATATTTCCAATTGTTACACGAATATAATTTTTTCAGGATAGATGAGGGGAAAATCATTTTTCTTTAACAAGAAATTAGGGAAGGATCCTATGATATTGTGGATTTATTGTTTCCTTTGTTTTGGAAGGTTTTTTATATTTAAATTCCCTTGTACATTAATGAATAAGCAGTATATTTGCACCCGCCTGTTAAAAAATAGGAGGTAAATTAAACTAATTTATATATACGCTATGTATGCAATTGTAGAGATGGCAGGGCAGCAATTTAAGGTTGCGAAAGACCAAAAAGTATATGTTCACCGTTTGCAGACAGAAGAAGGTAAAAAGGTAACTTTTAACAATGTTCTTCTTTTGGATGATGGTAAGAATGTAACTGTTGGCGCCCCAGCTATAGACGGAGCCGCTGTAGAGGCTAAAGTCGTTAAACACCTAAGAGGGGATAAGGTCATCGTCTTTAAAAAGAAAAGACGAAAAGGTTATGCGGTTAAGAATGGTCATCGCCAGTCTTTGACTGAAATCGTTGTAGAAAGTATTGTTGCCAAAGGCGCAAAGAAAGCAGCAGCACCAAAAGCAAAGACGGCCCCAAAAGCTGCTACCACAAAAAAGGCCGCTCCTAAAGCAGCAGCAAAAGCTGCTGCTCCTAAGAAGGCTACTCCTAAAGCAGCTGCACCAAAAGCAGCCACAAAGAAGGCCGCAGCAACAAAAAAGGTTGATTATAGCAAGAATACTGTTGCTGAGTTAAAGGAAATGGCAAAAGCTAAAGGAATTGAAGGGATATCTTCAATGAAAAAAGCTGATTTAATAGCCGCTTTAAGTAAATAATTTAATTTATACCTTGAAAATCAAGGTTGATAAAATAATATATCATGGCACATAAAAAAGGTGTAGGTAGTTCAAAGAATGGTAGAGAATCAGAATCGAAACGCTTAGGGGTTAAGATTTTTGGTGGCCAGGCGGCCATCGCAGGAAATATCATAGTTAGACAACGCGGAACTAAACACAATCCGGGAGATAACGTTTATCTTGGCAAAGACCATACATTACACGCAAAAGTAGACGGA
>JAAETN010000426.1 GCA_024228355.1 Maribacter sp.
ATCAAAAGGCTTATGACTTGAGGATTGGACAAAATACCTATTCTCGGACATCCTGCAATCTATTGACAAAGTTAAAAATAATCACATTTTTTTAAAAACCAAAACCCTAAAAATATCCTAACGGAAGGTGGAGATTCGCTTCGCTTAATCCACCCTACACCAGGTCCACCTCGGCAGCAGCAGCGTGATAACAAACTCAAACGGAGTCAAAGTAGTAGAGATACGCTACTACCCATGAGGAATGGTAGTGACTGAAGACCTTTTAAGATTTTAGTAACTTCTTTGTTCTTTCCAATACCTCTTTTTCAGATAGTCCTTCCGCGTGTATTATGTCTATTTTCCCTTTACCGTAAGGGTGCCATTTTCTGGAAAACTTTTCAGTAGGGTAGCCGTTGAATATTACCAATTCAGGTATTTCTAAAGCGGCTGCTACATGTTGTCCCATAGAATCATATCCCAGATATAGGTGACTTTGAGATATGAGGGCCGCGAATTGACCGATGCCTCCTTTGAAGGCAATTAAATCCGGTTTGGAATGTGTTGTAATCGATAAATCATCTATAACTTTTATTATAGTTTTACCACGTTTTTTTAGTTGATTAATTATACTATCAGCTCTCTCTATTTCATCCTCTCCAAACCCTTCA
>JAAETN010000427.1 GCA_024228355.1 Maribacter sp.
AAAATATCAGACGCTAGAAAGGAAAAATCAAGATTATTGAACGCCGCTAATAGCAATTCAGAAACCAAGACGGAAGCCCCTAAAAGTGTTAAAGCAACCAAACGGGTTAAACCAAAACGGATTAAACCCAAACGGATTAAAAAAGCACGAAAAAAAGTTAAGGAAGCGCCTAAAAGAATTGAAGAAGTTTCCAAAAAAGTTGAACCGACTCCCAACAAAATCGAAGAGGCTCCTAAAAAAGTCGAAACCGCACCCAAGAGAATGGAATTTGACGGTAGGAACATCACTTATGTAAAGGAATTGGCTTTTGAAAACGAAAAAATAAAAGTAAGTGTCTGGGACCATGGCCGGCAGGATGGCGATATTGTTTCTATTTACCTTAACGGGTTTACCGTTATTTCAAAACACTTATTGACCTATCGGAAAAAGCCAATTGAAATTACATTAGACCCCAACAAAAAGAACGACTTGTTTCTTTATGCACACAATCTTGGGGAATATGCTCCCAACACTGTAGCTATTGAGATATCAGATGGAAAGACATCGGAGAACATTGTTTTGAATTCTGATCTTAAAAGTTGTGAGGCCGTTATGATCAGCGTTAAGAAATAGGACTTTTATTACAACTTTACTTTTTTACCTGTCTTAGCTGCCAAAAAAATCGCATCAATTATTTTCAAGTCCTTTAATCCTTCTTCCCCATCTATGGGCGCAATAGGTTCCAAACCCTCAAAAATAATCCGCGACATTCCATCCATTTGTAAGGTTTGATGCGTTATATGTGGTTGTTCGAGTTCACCTTTATGGGTACGCCCTTTTATTGGGCCATATCCTGAAGAGGGTTTCATTTCCATCCAACCTTCATCCCCGGTCATAAAAAAACGATCTAAGTGCCGCATGGCATAGGTTGATAAGCAAGAGGCAACGGCTCCACTGGGAAAACCCATTTGAAATTGTATGGTTTCATCAATTCCCTCCTTGAACTTTACTGGGTCTGTTTTGGTCTCTTGTGCCGTAACCCAAATGGGTTCTTCTCCCAGCATATACCGAGCGCCATTTATCGAATAAATACCAATGTCCATCATGGCCCCTCCACCGGACAATTTCTTGTTCAATCGCCATTGATTGGGATTCCCAATGACGAAGCCAGATTGGCCTTGAAAAAACTTGGGCTGACCAAATTCTCCTGCCTTCCGCATTCTTATCACCTCGACCGTTTTTGGTTCAAAATGCATCCGGTAACCCACTAGTAATTTCACATTGGCTTCCCTACAAGCTTTGACCATACGTTCCCCTTCCTCTGCATTGATGGCCATAGGTTTCTCGCATATTACGTGCTTGCCGGCTTTGGCAACCCTAATCGCCTGTTCACAGTGAAGTCCGTTTGGTGTGATGATATAAACCGCATCGATATCTGGATTATCTTTTAATCGATCAAAATTTTCATAGTTATAGCAATTCTTTTCTGGGATATTGTACTCTGATTGCCATTTCGTGATTTTTGAAGGCGTGCCGCTGATTACTCCTACTAATTTCGCTCGTTTACAATCTAACATTGCTTTTGCAACACGGGTCCCATACCCGCCAAGCCCCATAATTGCGACTCTTAATATTGGACTATTATAAGGCTGTTCGCAAGCAGCGAAAAGACTTGTTGGACCACATAAAATTGGTAGACTAACTGCTGAAACCGTAAGTTTTTCAATAAATTCCCTTCTTGAACCCATGATGAATTTGATTTGTATTAAAAATACGCTTTAATTAAACCAAAAACACAATTAAGAACCTTTTGAAACAAAAAAGCACTCAACGTTTTATCAGTACGCCATTGATAGGTTTCTAGTTGAGGTTGATCCTGTTAATAGCAAAATATTAGGTAAAAAATAATAATGGAAGGGTATCGATATATAAGTATTCGGATGAACCCGAATTTTGCGAATAGAAAAACCATAGAATAAATATGGTTTCATTCCTTTTAGGTTCTATTAAAACATAGTATATTGTATGCCCTAATAATTTGACAACTTTTTGATAAGTAATTTCCCACTTTCCCCAGAGTGAATGATTTGATAATATTTTTAAGGTATTATAAACCTTAAATAATTATCAAAATGAAAAAGTATTTAGTAGTATTCGCAGTAATGATTTTCACAATCGGTTTTGTAGGTTGTGAGCCAGAATCGGCACAAGACGACCAACTTTATGAACAAGCAAGCGACAAAGACGAAGAACCGGACAGAGGGGACGATAATTAAAAACAGGGCAGTCCTATTTATAGGTATATTCTTGGGTGCGCTAATTATATTAGTTGCACCCTTGTCACATATTGGACTTTCTAAGAAAAATGAATCTGTTGAAAAATACAAAGCGGAATTGAATCAACCGATAAAAGAACTCCAAGATCAAATAATAGCCTTACATTCCGATTACGATAATGGAATTATCTCAGCTGAAGATTACGTAGTTGGTAGTGATAGAATTAACAATACTATTACAACATTAAAGAATAACAATAAAAACCTTATAAAAACAAAGGTTGATGAAGCCCGAGTTTTTGGTTGGACAACTACTAGGAAATTCATTATAGGTTTAGGTATTCGATTGCCTTTTTTAATATTCTCCATTATAATAAGCATGTTGATAGCCAGGGATAAAAGCAGGGATAGTAATCTCAAAAGGGCATTTTTCCTACTTCAAACCTCATGTTATGCAATTTCATTTTATGTTATTATTTGGTGTTTTTGGTACGTCCAGGATTACCCTTTAGAGGTTTATTGGTATGCTATGCTTGCTTTTTGTGTTTTGGCTGGAGCATTTACCACGTATGCATTCAGGTATTATGAATCAAACGTTTATAAAATAATAAAATTGAAAGGTTCATTCCTGAATTTTATAGTCGAGATAAGGAACAAACATTATAAACCTATATTGAGAAAAGCTATGATTCAAGGTTTGTATGACGAAGTATACCAAGAGGAAATTAAAAAGGAAACTAAAGAATTTGATAATAGACTACGTGACAAAGCTGAAGAACTCATTAGCTAGCCTTTACGGGAAGTTTTTTAGATCGCCGGAAAATGAATCTCCAACGAATCTGAATGACCTATATAATGACATATATATTGAGGCCTTGGAGGAATTGTCACATGAATGCCAAATTTCTGAGAAGGCTCATGAACAGGCAAAACTGATACTGAAAAAAATAGAGCTAAATGAACCTCTTACCCCTGAAGAGGCTAAAAAATTAGGAGTTATACAGATTTAACCTAATTGAACCTGTTGTCTTTTTTCAAAGCCAATTCCCTGGCCTTTCGAAGATTTTCATCTTCCAATACATCATTCCTTATTCTATCATAATACAATTGGAACAGCTCATCTTCCATAAATTGCATATGATGCTTCGATAAAAACCTGACCAACGCATTCATCCTTTTTGGATCGTTGAAGATGGTGTCATCAAGATTGATCATTATTGCATTATTTTTAAATTCAACATTTCCAGTTAATATCCAATCAATAGAATACTGCGGATGTTTTTCGTTGATTAGCATAGCTAGATTTTTATCAATAGAAGTTTTTCCCCTCAGTATTTTATAAATTATTTCCGGATTATCAAAACCTAAACTTTCGGAGAACTTATTCGGGTTGGCCATGCTAAGATCATCAATGATGAACTGCATCTTTTCTATTGATTTACTTATTCGCCCATCCATTTTTTTTACGTTACTTCCTGTGCAACACTACCTTCCCAGGATTACCGAGCGGAGCGAGGTAATCGGATTGTAATGGGTGAATAGCCTCTTAGAAGGTCTTTAATGATTACTCAAAGTAAATCAGTCATTGCTTAATGCTGCAGATTTCCAATGATATTATTGCCTTTTCTAAAATGATACATTATCCATGCCGTAGTGCTTCCAAAATTCGTTGAGGAGTGACCGGCATACGGTTAACTCTGGCTCCACATGCATCAAAAACTGCATTTGCTATGGCCCCCCCAACGCAGATAATAGCAGGTTCACCACCTCCTTGTGGTTTGGAATCCATATTATCAATAAAAACGCATTCTATTTTGGGAGTGTTTGAAAATCTCGCAATCTCATAATTCTTAAAGTTTCTTGATTCCATCCTACCTCCATTAAATGCTATGTCTTCATACAAGGCATATCCCAATCCCATGGTAATTCCCCCCTCTGTTTGAAGTTTTGCACCATGAGGATTTACCAATTGCCCCATATCTTGTGCACAAACAACCCGAATAGGTTGTACTTTTCCTGTAGTTCTATCTACATGGACTTCGGCTATTATGGCTACGGTTGTACCCGCGTCCTCTCCAAGCGCTATTCCATATCCATGTCCTTCCTGTTTTTTTCTTTCCCAACCAAAGGTTTCGGCTGCAAGTTTCAGTGTAGCGGACATATTTTCATTTTTCAAATTATCTAACCTGAATTCCAGTGCATCAATTCCAGTGGCAAAAGCTGTGGTTTCGATATGGGATTCACGGGCAAAAGTTGTTGAATTGTTGCCAGGAGCTCTCCAGGCACCTGTTCCAAAAGGATGTACGTTATCGTCATTAAATATTCTTGTACGATTATTTGGAATGCCATAAAAGAGTTTTGTGCCTCTTGTACCTGCGCAATAAATATCAAATTCCCATAATTTTAGTTTCCCATTGCTATCGACACCTGATACTGTTTTTATGAGCGCTGCAGTTCTGAACCTGTCATACATAAATTCCTCTCTTCTACTCCATACCAATTGAACCGGTTTACTACTAAATTTGGCTATTTTGGCCGCTTCAATAGCCTGTTGGTTGTATATTTTGCCTCCAAAGCCTCCCCCTATGAAAATTTGTTTCAAGTGAACTTTTTCCAAAGGCATATCAAATGTTTTGGCTAATTGTTCACGTGTCCCAAAGGGTGTTTGGGAAGAAGCCCACATGGTAAGTTTATCATCTTGAAAATAGCATGTAGCCGAATGGGTTTCAATAGATGCATGGGCTTTATAACCATCAAAGTAATTTGCTTCGATTAAAGTTTCTGAAACATCTCTACCCGCCTTAAGATTTCCTTCTTCCTCAAATACTTTGTTTTCTTTTATGTTTTTATCTAGAAATTGAAATATGGTTTCATTATCTGCTTTGGCCACAGGTTCTTCCCATGTTATTTTTACTTTGTTTGCCGCTTTGTTGGCAATTTCGGGATCTTGATGAACCACTGCAACAAGATTACCATCTTCCACCAATTCAACGCCTTCAAATTCCGATAATTTAGAGGAATCGACTTGTAGCTTTTTTGAACCGAATACTTTTGGTCTGACTACGGTTGCATATACCATACCTGGTAATTTAATATCACCAGAGTATTTAGCCGTACCGGTAACTTTTGCTTCGGCATCTAAACTGATTACAGGCTTGCCAATAATTTTAAAATCTTTGGGTTTTTTTAGTTCAGGTTTCTTTGTTAAGGTTTGGACTATCTTTTTGCCTTTGGTTAAGGCTGCATATGTAATGTTTTTTGATGGATCATTTTTTACAAATACCGTTCCGTTAATAACATCGAGCATCTCATCGGAAACTCCAAAATGTTCAGCTGCAAGATCTATCAAAATTTCCCTAGCTTCGGCCGCTGCAGCTCTTAATACCGGATCGGTAAAACGAGTGGTTAGCGATCCCCAAGTTCCGGCATCATAAGGACAAAGTTCCGTATCTCCCATAATCATATCAATCGAATAGACCGAAACTTCCAGTTCTTCCGCCAATACCTGGGCTAAAGAAGTAGTTACTCCTTGCCCCATTTCAATTTTACCGGTATAACAATCCACCCTTCCATCTTCTTTTACTCTCAAATATGCATTAAAATTTAACAAGTCTTCCGAGGTATTTTGTCCCCAACTTTTTAATAAGGATAGTTCTCCTATAGAGAAAACAACTATGATGCCACCACCTAATTTTTTCAAAAAGTTACGCCTATCGGATGAAATAGGTTTATCAACATGATCAAAATGTAATTCAGTAATTTTATCTGGTTTCATAATTTTATCTTTTTATTCATTTCCTTGGCCGCTGTTTGAATGGCATCAACAATGCGATTATAAGAACCACACCTGCATAAATTTTCTTCCATACCGCTTATAATCTTTTCACGGGTAGGATTTGGGTCACCGATTAATAAACCGTACGCATTCATGATCATCCCAGGTGTACAAAAACCACATTGTAGTGCATCATGCGCTATAAAAGACTTTTGGATAGGGTGCAGGGAACCGTTTGAACTTAACCCTTCAATCGTTAGAATTTCTTTTCCTGCTACATCTTCTACCAAAATCATACACGACCTTTGGGGTTTATTATCAATTAATATGGTACAGGCCCCACAATCCCCTAATCCGCAGCCATATTTGGTGCCAGTTTTATCCAAATATGTGCGGATGACGGTTAAAAGCGATTCCTCTCCATTAACATTTACCGATACCAATTCATGGTTTAGTTTAAAACTAATAGATTGTTTCATTTTTTATCTATTTTGAATTCTTAATTTTGACTATTAAAATTAGTCAATTATTTATCAAATACAGGGAAATCTTCAAGAATAACCCGGGTAATTATTTTTCCTTTTGCGGCCTTTTAATGGCATAATCCTAGGGGCATACCCTGAACAATTTTACAGCAGGGACGATTGCTATTTACGGCTTGATTTATTGATGCTTTTTAACCCACAGGGTGTAAACTTAAAAATAGATTTTAATGATTATTTTACCTTAAAAAATTCAAATATAGAAGATGATGATTGGTAAAATATTAATCAATTCACCAAAACTCTAGTTGATTTTGTTACTATTTTGTTACTGATTAAAATAAAAAACCCTGAAAATCAACTGATTAACAGGGTTAGTATGTACTCGAGGTGGGAATCGAACCCACACTCCAAAGGAACTGGATTTTGAATCCAGCGCGTCTACCAATTCCGCCACTCGAGCTTAATCTTGTAGAAATATTACTTATTTTTTTAGCTTCCTGAGTTGTTCTTTACCAACACCGGATTCCCAATACTTTTCTCTTTTTCGAGCCTCAACCCTATTTTCACACTCTTCAGCATAAATCAACTGAAAAGGAGCATATGGTCTGGTCGTTTTTTCTCTACCTGAATTATGTCTTTCAATGCGTTCATTTACATTAATAGACATACCAACATAAATGTAATTGAAATTTAAACTAGAAATAGCATAAACCCAAACCATAATCAATATTTCATCAAGCGCGCCTGCCTGTCGGCAGACAGGTCTACCATTCCAACCTCCGGTTGGTAAATCCGCCTTCACCTGCCGGGGCAGGACTCGAGCAGTTAAAAATAGGACTGCAAAACTATAAAATATTTTCTTTTTACTATCAAAAAATAACAACATTTATCCTTTAGCAACCCAAATAAATTTCTAAATTTGCACCTCCTTTATTGAAAGGGGTTATAAGAATTTGAAGAACAATACGTTAAGCATGCCATATCAAGTACCAGAACCAAAGATTTTTGCATGTACCCAGAGTACAGAATTAGGAAAAAAAATTGCCAAAGCATATGGTGCCGAAATGGGTAGTGTACACTTTTCTAGATACAGCGATGGTGAGTTTCAACCTTCGTTTGAAGAATCTGTCCGTGGTGCTCGTATTTTTATTATTGGATCCACCAATCCCAGCTCTGATAATTTAATGGAAATGTTGTTGATGCTTGATGCCGCCAAACGCGCCTCAGCAAGACATATTACCGCTGTTATGCCTTATTATGGCTGGGCAAGACAAGATAGAAAGGATAAGCCTAGGGTTCCAATTGCAGCTAAACTCATCGCCAAAATGTTGGAAACTGCTGGAGCGACCCGAATAATCACCATGGATTTGCATGCAGATCAAATTCAAGGCTTTTTCGAAAAACCGGTTGATCATTTGTTTGCCTCAACCATGTTTTTACCTTATTTGAAAGAGTTGAATCTAGATAAATTAACCATTGCATCACCCGATATGGGAGGTTCAAAAAGAGCCTATGCATATTCCAAGGCACTGGGTAGCGATGTGGTCATTTGTTACAAACAAAGGGCGAAAGCCAATGTGATCTCACATATGGAGCTTATTGGCGATGTTAAAGGTAAAAATGTAGTACTGGTAGATGACATGGTAGATACCGCAGGGACGTTAGCGAAAGCGGCAAATCTTATGATGGAACGTGGAGCATTGAGTGTACGTGCCATAACCACACACGGATTGTTATCAGGCGATGCTTACGAAAAAATTGAAAAATCAGAATTACTGGAATTGATCATTACCGATTCAATCGCAATTAAAAAAGAAAGTCCTAAAGTAAAAGTATTGAGCTGTGCCCCATTATTTGCTGACGTAATGCATAGGGTACATCATAATACATCAATAAGTTCAAAGTTCTTGATGTAGTCAAACACGAAATTATTAATTATTAAATATAACAATGAAGTCAATTACAATTAAAGGATCAGAAAGAGAAAGCGTGGGCAAAAAGGCAACGAAGGCCCTACGTAATGCTGGAAAGGTTCCTTGCGTAGTATACGGGGGGGAAAAGCCATTACACTTTTCAGCGAATGAATTAGCATTCAAAAACTTGGTTTACACTGCAAACGCTCACACAGTTGTGGTTGAATTGGAAAAAGGTGATAAAGTAAATGCCGTAATGCAGGATATACAGTTTCACCCTGTTACTGATAAAATCATCCATATCGATTTTTATCAACTTTTCAAAGACAAGGAACTTACCATGGATATTCCTGTGAGGTTACATGGAAACTCCCCTGGAGTTAGGAATGGAGGTCGTTTGTTGTTTCGAAAAAGAAAACTTGCAATTAAGGCCTTGCCAGATAATCTTCCCGATTTCTTTGATATAGATATCTCTGAATTGAATATTGGTGATAATATCTCAGTTGAGACATTATTAAATGATGATTTTGTCATTTTACACCCTGACAGTACTGTTGTAGTTCAGGTTAAAACAGCGCGTGAAGTCATTGAGGTTGAAGAGGAAGAAGAAGAAGGAATTGAAGGAATTGAAGGTGCTGAAGAAGGTGCTGAAGGAGGTGCTGAGGGTGCAGAAGCTCCAGCTACTGAAGCTACTGCTGAAAGCAAGGAATAATAAATTAGATTCAATGTTTAATTAAGAGCATCCTGTCCCGATAGCTATCGGGATTCGGGATGCTTTTGTAATTTTATGGAAATGTCAAAATTAACATGTGCCAATTTTTAAACTTTCTTTTTGGTAACAATAAAACACTCTTAGAAGAAAAAGACCTCATGAAGAAGTTTTTGATAGTAGGACTCGGGAATATAGGAAGTGAGTATGCCGAGACGAGGCACAATGTCGGATTTAAAATTTTGGACCAATTGGCAAATGAAAAGGATTTTTCCTATGAAACAGTAAAACTTGGTGATGCGGGTACCTTTAAAATAAAAGGAAGAAGCGTTCTTTGTCTCAAACCATCGACATTCATGAATAGAAGCGGAAAAGCCCTGAAATATTGGATGGAAAAAGAGAAAATACCACTGGAAAATCTATTGGTGGTTACTGATGATATTAATCTTGATTTTGGCACTTTAAGGTTAAAAACCAAAGGAAGCGATGGTGGCCATAATGGCCTAAAGGATATTCAATTGTTCTTGAATTCCACAAATTACAATAGATTCCGTTTTGGGGTTGGAGCTGAATTCGGTAGAGGAAGACAAATTGATTATGTTCTTGGCAAATGGAATGAAGAGGAAAAAAAGGCATTACCTGAGCGCCTTGAAAAAGCTACACAATTGATAAGTTCGTTCGTTTTATCAGGTGTAAAAATCACCATGAATCAATTCAATGGCACCTAGAATCAAAGTACTTTAAAAACGAATATCCCTGAATCTGAACTATTTCCTTCACTATCCATTGTAATAACTTTCCAGAAGTAGTCTGTATTTGAAGTTACACTAACCTTTTCAGAATTTATATTGAATGATGGTGAAGCGATTAATGTTTCGGGTGGAGTCGTGGTCGAAAAATAAAGCTCGTAACCAACAATATCATTCTCAATATCCGCACCATGCCATTCCAAGGTTACTTCATTATTAATATCCTTAAAAATTGATGTGCCGTTTTTAGGTTCAATAAGTTCCGCAGGAAACGGAGCATATGTAGTTTGAAAACCTGCATTATAAAAACGCCATGTTTCACTAACAGCTGTCTCAGTGACCTTTGTATTTCTAGATCTAATAAACCAAGAAAATGGTTCTCCCTTTGCTATAGGAAGTTTGGCCGAAAGTGCTGCTGTTGTCATAGTTTGGGTTATGTTGGTATTTAAATTGGTCACTCTGAGTTCATAGGTTTCAGTATGGTCTGAAGCCATCCATATAAATTCTACTTCACTTGTTGTCTGGTTTAAATCGCTCCCAGTCGTACATTCAGAATTCTTATTTGGAAAAACCAATGTTGCAATTTCTGGAGGCTTGGGATTGCTTTTCTTTTTACATCCTATCAAGAGAACGCCAAATAACAAAAGAATTATCGTTCTCATTGTTTTATTATTTTAGATGTTCCTTTTATATTTTCCCCGTTGAACTTGATATAATAAATTCCCGAAGGATATATTGACATATCCAAAGGTAATTCAATACCATTGACCTGATACGTTCGGTCCGATACCAATCTTCCGTCAGCCGAGAATACTTGTACCTTTACCTCATCAACATTTGCCCCTAGAAAAACATTGGTTGAAGATATAAATGGATTTGGATATACGATAGGTTTTTCACTTATAAATATACGCTCTTCATGCACCCCTTGACAAGGTAAATTAGTAAAAACTTTTAGGGAATTATTGCCATTTTTTAAATTGATGGTAATCTCTGATTCAGTGGTCTGAATGACTTCGCCATTCAATTCAATATTGTATAAATCAGAACCCTGAAGCGTTAAAACCGTCTGTTTACCATTGAATGATGTTCTAGATGAAACGTTTAAAACATCGGGTTGGGTAATGACGACTTCAAAACAATGTTCTTCAAAAACTCTAGCACCATCAGTACCGCCAATGCAAATAGAATAACTGCCAGACATTAAATTACCTAATGTATAGGTGTCCGTGAAATTATCAGTAACATCCACCCCGTTTCCACTAATCGTTATTCCATAATCCAGCGATTCCAATGCCGTAATGTTTATTGAACCATCATCACTATTTCTACAGGCCTCGCTATTCAATGAAACAGAAAAGTTATTGTTCGCGAATCTATACACAGGACAGCCCGTTAAATCAACCTCGATTCCTTCCGGTGTTCCAAGGCAAAGATCATCACCATCGTCAAAAACACCGTCATTATCCTCATCTGGCCTGAACGCACCTTCAATGCAAATATCCAATGAAAAGGCTTTTAAAGACCCTCCATCTGAAGCTGCATTATCATTAATTTCCAATGTCCACTCTCCCAAAATAGACTCACCAATTAATGAACTTAATGAACCCAGCGGCTTTACCATACCACTAATGGCAGGGTCCCCAGTACAGATAAAATTTGGGGCATCATCATCAAAAGTGGCATTGATATTTTGCAGATCACCACAAGAACTTGATAATAACACTACTGTTGTCCCGGTTGGGGAAATTAGTTTCACTACCAAATCGGCCAAATACGTATGGTCCAATTCTAGGTTTACATTTATATCCGCCAAAGCAATATCATCATAAAATGGAATTTTTGATGATATTGTAGGTGTTCCCGTGGCCGAAATGTTCAGTGGTAATCCTTTTGCAACATTAGTGTCACAACTGAACTCAATCGTCGTGAAACTAAATGGCATCGAAAAAACTCCTTCTCCACAACTGTTAATTGGTTTAACCCTCCAATAATAGCCAGTTTCATAGCTTAGATTTGAAGGATTATATGTATTGGTGAAAATTGTATTCGTTTCAATAATATTGGTGAAAAGCGAATCAGTCGCAATTTGAATATCATACGAAGAATAGGAGGCCGTATTTTCCCATTCCAAAAAAGTGTTCGCAGAAATATCTATTCCTCCGTCCGCAGGAGCAATAAGAACGGCATCGGGGAAAATGGCATCATAAACACTTAAATCCAATACTACCTGTTTTGTTATACTGGCAGAATTTGCTTCAATTTCAATGGCATATAAGGCTTCTGGTACAGCTCCCGTATTCGAGAAAGTGACCGTAACAGGAACATTGGTGGTTGCCGTCTCAGGTGAAAAAGCAATATTTAAGCCTAAGGGAGGATTTGGAACACTAAAGGTCACCTCTTCATTGAATCCCAAATAC
Organism: Maribacter sp.; assembly: GCA_024228355.1. Classification (GTDB taxonomy): domain Bacteria; phylum Bacteroidota; class Bacteroidia; order Flavobacteriales; family Flavobacteriaceae; genus Maribacter_A. The sequence continues at coordinate 12,307 of JAAETN010000427.1, forward strand.
GTTTCATAATCAAAGGATGTTATTAAATCATTTGGCTGACAAACATCATATTCGAGCTCGGAAAAGTTCAAAACGAATTCCGTCTCTTCAATGGTAAACTCAGCGGCATTTACAGCAAAAAATATATTATCACTTGCTTTGACCATAATACGAGCAGTTGTTGTGGGATTACCTGGTAAGACTATCTTATGGTCCCCATCATTAGGAACATTTTCCGCCAAGGAAATTGGAAATGTAACTCCCCCATCTATCGACAATAAAATATCCACTGACCGCACATCCACGGGGGCCTTATCTGTATTTGCCACATCCCATGTTATATTTTGAACCGTTCCGGCAGTATAAACCTGATTTGTAGATTGTGAGGTCATTTGAAAAGGCCCTGCACTACTAACGACGGTAATGTTCATTAAATCTGACACTACTTGACCACCTCCTATGGCATTGTCCCGAACAGTCAACGCAAAATTCATTTCCCTTTCCACTTCTGACACCGTCTCCCAAGCTGAACCCACTGGAGGATTTGTTTGGGTTAGATTACCCGCCAAGACATTGGATAATTTCGGAAAATACCGGGTCGAATCAATTGTAGGTGGTTGAGACCTAAAGTTCGCACCACTTGGATTAGTAGGTCCAAATGTTGCTTGTGTGACCAGACCATCATCAATTTGTTCCCAAGCATAAGTAAGAACATCGCCTATATCACTATCAGATGCATTTCCTGTAAGCGCAAATGCGGTAGATTTAGGAATAACGAAATCTGCACTTGGAACTATCACAGGTGGTGTATTAGTAAGGTCGGTAACCTCAGCACAATTCACCGTCTCTAAATATTCGGATATTTGAAATATACTGTAATAATGGAAATAATCATCACCATTCATTGCAACATCGTTCAAGCCGGTAATACCGGCATAGCCCATAATTGTAGTTCCACTTCCAGGTTCTGCTTGCACTTGAGTCCCCTCCGATTCAAACGACCAAGTGTGATTAGCCCCGAATTGATGACCCATTTCATGGGTTACATAATCCAAGTCGTAAGCATCACCTACAGGGTTTTGACTAGCCGCGTAACCGCTTCCTTTTTTATTATCTACACATACAGCACCTATAAAACCTGCATTTCCATTGGCCTCATCTTTGTGAAACAAATGTCCAATATCATAATTTTCTTCTCCAATGTTACTAGTTAAGGTGTTTTGTACTTGTGTATTCAAGTTCCCATCATAAGGGTCCGTTTCCGGATCAGTGAAGATAACGGCATCTGTATTTGAAACCAATTCCAAGGTTATGGCCAAATCAGTTTCAAAAACTTCATTTACCCGGGTAACAGTAGCATTTATTGCAGCCAGCGCATCAGCAACCGTACCCCCATGAAAAGCAGTATATTCACCAGAAGCCGAAATCGCAAGTCTGAACTTCCTAAGCTGCTGGTCATCTACCTGTTTTGAAGTCAAGCCAGACTTACTTTGTTCCAATGAGTTTTTGGTCCAACAAATAAATTCCTTATTTGCAGCAGCTTCGCCATCCCGATTATAAATGATATATTTTTCATCAGGCGTTTTCTGCAAATAGGTGTTACCTTTTTTATTGCCATGAACAATCATTGCCTGCACCCCTTTATGGGATACACTAAAACGAATCTTATCTTCTCCGTTCTTTAAACTGTAGCCTGAATATGATTTTATACTTGGATATCTTGAAGCCAATTCTTTTGATAAAACCGGAGTTTCAGTAACCGCAAAAGTCACAATATCCCCATTTTCATTGGGAAATTGTACAGTTGTAAATTTACTTTTGGAAAATGTTGCAGTTTTAAGTTTGCTTTTAAAAGCGTCCTCTTGAAAAGAAAAGACTCTTCCCTTTTGGACTTCAAAACGATTTGAAATTGATTTTTTTAAATCGCCTTGTGCAACTTCTTGCTTCCAATAGTCTCTTTGTGCAGTTCCGTAAAAGGAAAGAAATAATATGGGAATTGCTAAAACAAGACGTAATTTTGAAACCATTAAAGGGTTTTTAGGTCAATTTCAAATATAAGTCTTTTTATTTTTTATTTAACGTGATAACAGTCCAAAGCATCGCCAAATACGACAAAGAACATCCTACCGTCATTACTATTGGCACTTTTGATGGCGTTCATATTGGGCACCGGAAAATCCTTAAGAAACTTATTAAAAGTGCCAAATCCCAACATTTAAAATCAACGGTACTTACTTTTTTTCCGCACCCCAGAATGGTTTTGCAAAAAGATAGCGATATTAAGTTGCTGAATACCATTGATGAAAAAGTTAGGATTTTAGATGAATTGGACCTTGATTATCTCATCATTCATCCTTTTACCAAAGAATTTTCGCGATTATCAGCCACTGAATTTGTTCGTGATAATTTAGTGAATTCACTTATGACCAAAAAAATCATTATTGGCTATGACCATAGATTTGGCCGAAACAGGGATGCAAATATTACAGATTTAATAGCCTTTGGGAATACTTTGGATTTTGAGGTTGAAGAAATACCTGTCCAGGAAGTCAATGACGTCTCCGTAAGTTCAACAAAAATCAGGAAGGCCTTGGAAGAGGGTCAAATGGAAACTGCAAACAAATATTTGGGTTACCCGTACATGCTGACCGGTCATGTAAAAAAGGGTAAGGGTTTGGGCCGTCAATTACACTTCCCCACGGCGAATCTAAACATTGCAGAATCCTATAAACTAATACCTAAAAACGGAGTCTATGTTGTTCAATCCGAAATAGATGGAACAACTGTCTCAGGTATGATGAATATTGGTTATAACCCAACTGTTTCTGGCACTGATAACCTTCAAGCAGGCAGACAGGAAAGTATTGAAATCCATTTTTTTGATATTGATCAAGATCTGTACGACCAAAAATTACAGATCAATATTTTGGCGCGTATTCGTGATGAAAAAAAGTTCGATTCGGTAGAGGCCTTAAAAAGACAATTGTCAAAAGACAAAGAGACATCGCTCTCAATACTGAACCAATAGATGCTAAACCGATTACTTTTTACTGAGGTCGACAACTCCCAATTATTGATTTTTAGAATCTTCTTTGGAATTATTATAGCTCTGGAGAGTTATGGCGCCATAGCCACCGGATGGGTTAAAGAAACCCTTTTAGACCCGCACTTCACATTTACCTTTATTGGTTTTGAATGGTTGCAACCTTTGCCCGGCTACAGTATGTATTTTTACTTTTTCATTATGGGAACCTTAGGACTCTTCATCGCCTTCGGATTCAAATACCGATTCAGTATTTTCACTTTCACTTTAATGTGGTTCGCAGTGTATCTAATGCAAAATCATCATACAACAACCACTACTATTTGCTGGCTTTGATTTCATTTATTATGTGCTTCTTTCCTGCAAATAGAGGCTATTCAATAGATGCCAACCAAAATTCGTCGATTCAAAGCAATTCTATGTACTCTTATGTAAGATGGGTCATCATATTACAGCTTTTCTTGGTCTACACCTATGTTTCCATTGCCAAATTATATGGCGATTGGTTAGATTTTGGCATTATCGAAATCTTAATGAAAGACAAAGCCCATTACCCAATGATTGGCTCATTTTTACAAGAAACATTGGTGCATAAATCTGTCGCGATTATAGGAATCGTATTCGATGCCCTAATCGTGCCCGCTTTATTATGGAAACCTACACGTAAAGTGGCTTTCATCATATCCATTCTCTTTCATCTTTTTAATTCAATAGTATTTCAGATTGGTATCTTTCCTTATCTGGCATTGGCTTTTACAGTTTTCTTTTTTGAACCTACTACCATTCGGAACATCTTTTTTAAAAAGAAACAGGCCTTCACCGAGAATCATTTTCAATTACCCGAATTTAAAAGTGTTTTGATTTTTGGTTTTGGTATATACTTTATAATTCAATTAATACTTCCCATCCGACACCATTTTATTAAGGATGATGTATTATGGACAGAGGAAGGTCATCGTTTAAGTTGGCGTATGATGCTCAGGAGTAGAACAGGTATAATTCAGTTTAAAGTCGTCAATAATGAAACTGGGGGATCCCAAGTTGTAAAACTGGAGGATCATTTGACGAAAAAACAAAGGAGAAAGATTGCGGCCTATCCAGATTTTATCTGGCAATTTGCACAATACGTAAAAGAGGAACACACAACAAATAGCGACAATGTCTCTATTTATGCCCTAAATTCAAAAGTAAGTGTCAATGGTAAGTCCTATAGGACCTTTATAGATCCTAAAGTAGATTTGGCCAATGAAAAATGGGACCATTTTGGGCATCATAAATGGATTTATCCTTCGAATCCAAAAGATTAGAAGCCCCGTGGATTTCTGGTTAAAACTTTTGAGTCCGTTGGCACAGTTGCAAAGGCATTCCCCAAGGATCTCTAAGCATAATTAAATGGCTACCGTCTTCTTTTTCGACTTCTTCTACTAACGAAGCTCCTTTATCTATCAATCTATTTTTTTCTTTTTCGGCATTTTCGGAAACAAATGCCACATGGAATGTTAGCGGATGTTGGTTTTTGAAATTAGCAATATGCTCATCGGGTCTGCAATAAAGTTCCATAATTACCCTTCCGGAAGAATCGGCAAGAAAAGTCATAAATGGTGCTTCTTTTTGTTCTTCGACGATACTCAGTCCTAAATTGCCTACATACCATTTAACTACCTCATCAATATTGCTAACGTTTAATGCGAAATGCTCAAATACCATATTTTACCGAATTAATTTTTCATATGAAAGATAAATATATGCCTTATGCCACAGGATTAACTTAAATTTGCACGATTAAAGTCAAAATAAATGTTACAGTTACAGGTAATAAGAGATAAAAAGGATGCATTGATTATCGCTTTAAAAAAGCGAAATATTGATGCGTCCCCGTTATTGGAAAATGTTCTACAATTGGATGAAAAGCGGCGTACCACCCAATCGAAATTGGACAATACCTTAGCTGAATCAAATAAATTATCGAAAGAAATTGGTATGCTTTTTAAAAGTGGAAAAGCGCAGGAAGCCAATATATTAAAAGAAAAAACTGCTGGTTTAAAGGAAGATTCCAAACGTTTGGGCGATGAATTGAACGCCACAGCGGAAGAATTGAAGAGCGTGTTGTATCAGATACCTAATATTCCAAATGATTTAGTGCCGGCAGGAAATACAGAAGATGACAATGAAGAAGTTTATAAAGAAGGTGATATTCCAACTTTGGATACTGATGCCTTGCCACATTGGGAACTCGCCAAAAAATACGATATTATTGATTTTGAACTTGGCGTTAAAATCACAGGCGCAGGTTTTCCAGTTTACAAAGGTAAAGGAGCCCGTTTGCAGCGTGCGTTGATTGCCTATTTTTTAGACAAAAACACCGAAGCTGGTTATTCCGAGATACAAGTGCCACATTTGGTAAACGAAGCATCAGGTTATGGAACAGGACAATTACCCGATAAAGAAGGTCAAATGTACCATGTAGGTGCAGATGATCTATACCTGATTCCTACCGCAGAAGTTCCTGTTACCAATATCTTTCGCAATGTTATTCTAAACGAAAGTGATTTCCCTATTTGTTATACAGGATACACTCCTTGTTTTAGAAGGGAGGCCGGTAGTTATGGCGCCCATGTTCGCGGTCTGAATCGTTTACATCAATTTGACAAGGTCGAGATTGTTCGTGTTGAACATCCTTCAAGTTCTTATGCTGCTTTAGATGGAATGGTTGAACACGTAAAGACCATTTTACGTGAATTGAAACTACCATATCGAATATTACGTCTTTGCGGAGGCGACCTTGGTTTTACCGCTGCAATGACATACGATTTTGAGGTATTCTCTACCGCTCAAGACCGTTGGTTGGAAATAAGTTCCGTTTCCAATTTTGAAGCCTACCAGGCCAATAGATTGAAACTTAGATTCAAAGATGAAAAGGGGAAGAACCAATTAGCCCATACCTTGAACGGTAGCTCATTGGCACTACCACGGGTTTTGGCAGGCATCTTGGAGAATTATCAAACTTCGGAGGGCATAAAAGTACCTGAGGTTCTGATACCGTATTGTGGATTCGATATCATCAACTAAACGGGTTTTGCATAAACCTTAACACTAGCTTTATGCATTCTGCGTATCTTTGGGAAAAATGTGCTTTTGAGGTTAATCTTTTTCATTTTCGTTTTATGCTACTCACTATTTGCCCAGGCACAGGATGATTTTCTGGCTAAACAATATTTTAATGACGGTGATTTTGAAAAAGCAGTGGTGTTCTATGAAAAATTAATAGAAAAAAATCCTAGGCGTACTGACTATTCAGAAGGATTAGTAGCTTGTTACCAACAATTAGAACGTTATGATGAAGCCGAGGAATACTTACTTCAAAAAATCAATGAAGGCAACACCTACCCTTTATTACTTATAGAATTGGGACATAATCATGCACTACAAAATGCACCCGAAAAAGCTGCTGAACAATATAAAGAGGCTTTGGCTAAAATCGATGAAAATCCAAACTTTGGATATAGCATCGCATTTCGATTTCAGAAATACTCCTTGTTGGATTATGCCTTAAAAGCCTATTCAAGGGCAATGGAATTAAATCCAAAACTGGATTATAATTACCAATTGGCTAGAATTTATGGAGAGCAAGGTAATATTGATAAAATGTATAGTTCTTATCTGAACTTGTTGATCAATGGTAAAACTTCAAAATCGAATGTACTCCGAAGCATTGATGATTTTATTTCTTCGGATGCAGCAAACGAGAACAACATCAAACTCAAAAAATTATTACTACGGAATGCACAGCAGAATCCTGATGTACTTTGGAATGACCTTTTAAGTTGGTTATTTGTCCAGCAAAAACAGTACAGTAGTGCCTTTCGTCAAGAGAAAGCTATATTTAAACGAATGGAGGGCGGCTCAATTCAACGCTTGGTAAGCCTTGGTAATTTGGCATTAGAGGATAATGAAAAGGAAATTTCAAAATCCATCTTCGAGTATGTCGTAGATAAATCAACCGATGAGGTAATAAGATTGAATGCACAATTGAATTTGATTGATATTCAATTAATGGATGCCAACGATAAAACATTGGCCGAAGTTGAAAAACAATATGGGATTTTAGAAGAAACCCATGGCTATAAAAGTCAAACCTTGCAGCTACAAATCTCCTATGCCAATTTTTTGACCTTTAAGTTAGATACTCCCGAACCTGCAATTGATATTCTAAAAAATTGTTTGGAATTACCTTTAAACCCAAGGGGCAATGCCTTTGTTAAATTGGCTTTGGGAGACATCTTGGTTTTTGACAAAAAGTTCAATCAGGCACTGATTTATTTTTCGCAAATCCAGAAAAACCTAAAGAACGACGTACTTGGACAGAATGCAAGATTCAAAGTGGCACAGACCAGTTTCTATAAGGGTGATTTTAGTTGGGCACTCACCCAATTGAAAGTGCTTCGTAGTTCTACATCCCAGCTTATTGCAAATGATGCCATGCAATTGAGCCTGTTGATCTCTGACAATTCATTGGAAGATTCAACGCAGACCGCTTTGAAAAAGTACGCAAATGCCGATTTACTGGCCTATCAAAACAGGACCAAAGAGGCCATTACCGCTTTGGATGATATTCTCCAAAACCATAAGGGTGAAAAAATCGAGGATGAAGCACTACTTAAACAAGGGGAGCTGCTTGTAGGTGTAAAAGACTATGAAGCTGCCATATTCAATTATCAAAAAATTGTGGAATTCTATGCAGGCGATATTTTAGCCGATGATGCGTATTTTGCTTTGGGGGAGTTGTACAGAAATGTGCTGAATGAACCGGAAAAAGCTAAAGAGCACTATGAAAAAATTATTTATAATTACCAGGACAGTTATTACTTTCCCCAAGCTCGTAAGAACTTTAGATTGTTACGGGGAGACAGTATAAATTAAGTTCAAAAACAAGTCCAAATATCAAGCTCAAAAAATCGTCGAACTTGATTGAATCTCGAATTTGAGCTTAAATTTGAAGATATGTACATATATAACGTTACCACGAATATTGATGAATCAGTACATGACCAATGGCTCAAATGGATGAAGGAAATCCATATACCCGATGTGTTGGCGACAGGAAAATTTCTATCTGCAAAAATGTGCAGGGTCTTGGTAGAAGAAGATATGGGCGGCATCACCTATTCGGTACAATTTACAACAGTAGACCAAGAAACATTACTTGCTTACTATAGCGAGGAAGCTCCTAGACTCAGGCAAGAGGCCCTCAGGTTATTTCCAAATAAATTTGTTTCGTTCCGAACCGAACTAAAAGTTGTCAGCGAACATTGAACCTATGGGTAATAGAAAAAAAAAGAGATCGACTTCATACAAGAAAAATAAGAAGTACCATAAAAAAGAAGGTCCCGTAAAAGCGAAAAAATACTTGGGACAACATTTTTTAAAGGATGAATCCATTGCGCAGCAAATAGCTGAAACACTTTCCTTTGACGGTTTTCGAAATGTAATTGAAATAGGTCCTGGTACGGGGGTATTGACTAAGTATCTACTTCAAAATGAAATATTCCTTGTGGCAATGGATTTGGATTCGGAATCAGTTGCTTACCTCAATCAGAATTTTCCTTTGGAACATCCTGAAATCTTAGGGAACAATAGCACCTTCAAAGTAATTGAAGCCGATTTTCTAAAATTCGATTTGTCTACACTTTTCGGTACTGAACCTTTTGCCATAACCGGTAACTTCCCTTATAATATTTCTACCCAAATTGTATTTAAAATGTTAGAATGGCGTCATCAAATTCCCGAATTTTCAGGAATGTTCCAAAAAGAGGTTGCCGAACGTATTTGTGCCAAAGAGGGCAATAAAACCTACGGAATCCTGTCTGTCTTGACTCAAGCCTACTATAATGCCGAATATCTTTTTACGGTTGCGCCAGAAGTGTTTGACCCTCCACCAAAGGTACATTCAGGTGTTTTACGGCTGACCAGAAAAGAAGGTTTTGAACTGGATTGTGATGAAAAGTTATTCATTCGCGTTGTGAAAACAGCTTTTAATCAACGAAGAAAAACCCTGCGAAACAGTTTAAAAAGCTTTGACCTTTCTAATATTCTCAAAGAAGATGCTATATTTGACCAACGCCCTGAACAATTGGCTGTAGCTGATTTTATTACGTTAGTAAAGAAGATAGCAAATGACACCGTTTAAACTCACAGACGAGCTTTTATTAGAATTAGAGCAATTGATCGTGGACCAAAATAATTCCAAACTGGAATCGCTTTTGGAAGAGGTGCACTATGCCGATGTTGCTGAGATCATTGATGAACTCGATGAGGAACAGGCAATCTATCTGATTAAACTTCTTGATAGTGATAAAACCTCTGATGTACTTACTGAGCTTGATGAGGATGTAAGGGAAGCCATACTTAATAATCTTTCTGTCAAAGAGATTGCCGAGGAGCTT
>JAAETN010000428.1 GCA_024228355.1 Maribacter sp.
ATCAGCTCTTGAATAATGGGACATTGCCCACTTGTACATTTTTTTAAATCCTTTGGGATCGTTTTCAAATTGTTGTGTCAGTTTTGGTCCGTGAATAAAGACATCGATAGTTTTTTTGGATACATCAATTCCAATGGCATCTTTGAATTTCATAATTTGGTATTTAGATTAAACAAGAAGTTGCTTTTACTAAGACCTTTAAAAGTCCTGAAAGACTACTATTCTAAATGGCACTAAAGCAACTGAGAGCAAGAAAGGGGACTAATACAGGAGTTGGTTCTATAAACCAGCGGAAGTCAAAGTTCACCCCTTTCTTCTCTCAAAAATTAACACAAATATTTATAATACAAACCTAAAGGCGGAGGTAGGATTGACATAACACTGGTTTTAAAGTAATGATGAGATCCTGTCGAGGTGTCTTTTGAAGCAAGTCTATTGTCAAGAATGATAAGCATTATTCTGATTGAATGCGTCCAGGCTCCCGGGTCTCAGAACCTTCCAATTCCAATAAGGAATCCCCAAGTCTGGAACGCATAGCATTGGCCAGCAGTTTAATTTCCTCAACTACCTGTGGATTTGCCTCAGCCACATTCTTGGTTTCACTTATGTCATTCACAACGTCATACAACTCGATCTCCTCCAAATCTATCATTCTGTATTCTCCAGGCTGCCCATCCTTTCCGGGTTCTTGTCCATCCATGGTTCTGTAACGATGCGGAAAATACATCTTCCAATTACCGTAACGAACGCCAAAAAGTTCATTTACTCTATAGTAAAAGAAATATGCCTTTTGCGGACTTTCTTTAGTTTCCCCAGAAATAACCTTCAAAACATTTTTACCGTCAATAGTGATTTCCGGTAGTTTGGAATTAGTGAGTTCAGCGATTGTCGGTAACATATCAATCGCCATTACGGGAACATCCACTACTTTACCTGCTTTTAATTTATTGGGGTATTTCATGATAAAAGGCTCGCGTTGGCCACCTTCCCAAGCCGTTCCTTTACCTTCTCGAAAAGGCAATGCACTACCTGCATGGTTTCCATAGGAAAGCCATGGTCCATTGTCTGAAGTAAAAATGACGATGGTATTATCTTCTAGTCCGTTCTTTTTTAGGGCATCGATAATTTGGCCAACAGACCAATCAATTTCCATGATCACATCACCATATAATCCTCTTTTGGATTTCCCTTTGAATTTATCCGACACGAAGAGTGGAACGTGTGGTTGCGGATGCGGTACATATAAAAAGAAAGGATTTTCCTTATTTCTATTGATGAAATCAACACTTCGTTCTGTGATTTGTGTGGTCAAGTGCGATTGTTCGGTCAATGTATCAATGACTGTTTCATTTTCATATAATGGTAAATCGGGAAAATTGAAAATGGGTCCTTGTTGCGGATGGTATGGCCACATATCATTGGAATAGGGGATGCCAAAATACTCATCGAATCCGTGTCTGTTTGGCATAAATTCAGGATGATGACCTAGGTGCCATTTTCCAAAAATTGCGGTTTTATAGCCGTTGTTTTTAAGCATTTCTGCCATGGTCGTTTCCGAACTGTTTATTCCATGGGTGTTTCCTGGACCCAGCGCATTGTGAATTCCAATACGATTTGGGTAACATCCTGTTAAAATACCAGCCCTAGAAGCAGAACAAACTGCTTGTGCCGAATAATAACTTGTGAGTTGTACACCATCATTGGCCATCTGATCTAGATTTGGGGTTTCAATGTCTGGTGACCCAAACACACCTACATCCTGATAACCTTGATCATCAGTAAATATCAAGACAACGTTGGGATGTACTGATGAATTCCCGGATAATTTTTCTTCGTTGTCCTTGCATGAAAAGGTAATTCCCATACATGTAAAAAGAAGAAATAATTTAATCAAGGTGCTGTAATAAAAGGTTCTGTTCTTGCGGGTCATAGTAAAGCTTGTTAATTGGCATGAAATTACTTAATTTCCTACGATAATCATGTATTAACTTTCGTCGAAAGGAATAAAAACAGTAGTCTTTGAACATTCTAAAAACAACAGATGAAAAATCACATAAAAACGGGTAGAAGGAAATTTTTAACAAATACCCTGACGTTGGCCGCGGGTTCAACCTTGGTCGGCCCTTCACTTTTTGGTGCACCGTCTATTCTTAAGTACTATAAAAAACCGAATTCGGTCATCAATGGTGTACAGATCGGTGTCATCACTTATTCCTTTCGGAGTTTGGAAGATCAAAGCGCCGAAGCTACCTTAAAATATATTTTGGATTGTGGTATCAATGCCATTGAATTAATGGGAGATCCTGCTGAAACTTTTGCCGGTAGACCAGAGAGCAACATTGACCGAAGTAAGTTTTTTGGCTTGATGCGAAAGAAGCGCAATGGGGAGATTACTGAAGATGAGCAGAAAGAACTGGAAGATATGCAAGAACGTCAAGACGTCCACAACGCTAATATATCAAAATGGCGTAGGACAGGCGATATGAAAAAGTATACCCAATTTCGGAAGATGTACAATGAAGCAGGAGTAACCATATATGCATTTAAACCCAGAAATACTTTTGGGATAAAAAATTCAGATGCGGATATCGACTGGGGAATGAAGACCGCCAAGGTTTTAGGAGCGAGTCATGTGACGGTAGAACACCCAAGTGATGACGCCCATACCTTACGATTAGGGACTTTTGCCAAAAAGCATGGAATTTATGTAGGATACCATGGTCATGAGCAACAAACACCTACTTTGTGGGATACCGCATTGGAGCAATCGGAGTTCAATGCCCTGAATCTAGATCTGGGACATTATGTTGCAGCTGGGAATGTGAAACCTCTTGATATTATTAGAGCCAAACATGACCATATTAAAAGTATGCATTTAAAAGATCGGCAAACTCCGGAAAGCGGCAAGGGTAATTTGCCATGGGGACAAGGTGAGACACCAATAGCCGGGGCATTACAATTGATGCGTGACGAGAAGTACAAATTTCCTGGAACGATAGAATTGGAATATAAAGTGCCTGAAGCTTCCAACGCGGTTGAGGAAGTCAAGAAATGTTTG
>JAAETN010000429.1 GCA_024228355.1 Maribacter sp.
AACTCGGAATATTTGGAATTTGCTGCTAAATGGGTCTCAATGATGCAACATATCGAAATTCTGAATTTTAGAAACAGAGTTTTCAATACGTCATTTCAGTAAAAACCGCATTTTTTTAATTCCTTGATTTCCATCAATCTTGTTCCATAAATTGAAATCATGATCTTCTTGACATAAGCTACAAAGAAGACAGTCACATTTAAAACCGTTTTCTGTTTCAAGTTAAACTGCCGATTTGCCCCATGGGCTTATACAAAAAATTTTGGCCAGCGATGGGGGTTATACACGAAAAAAATTTTCTGCAGATTTATGCACAAAAGGCTGCTCCTGGGTTACACAAAGGGCAAAATACAGAAGATTTTTAAAAAAGTTGCCGTTTTGTTTTTGCAGCCAAAAATGTGGGTTTATACACGAGGGGTATACACGAGGACGGGGTTATACATGAGACATTACGTGCAGAAAGTGAATGTACGGTAATAATTCACTCAAACCATTACAGTTGAACTGAACCTCGACAAATGGCACTCCGCGGTCGCCGAAAAATCGTGCCAATTATCAAATCGTGCCAATTATGAGAACCTTATACCATGTACGTAAACATGGCACCATGGTCGCCGAGAAATCGTGCCAATTATCAAATCGTGCCTATTAAAGGGTGCCAATTATCGAGGTTCCACTGTAGCTTCATATTTTTAAAGGACTCTGAAAAGCCGTTAAAGTAATTTCGAATAACGAATAAAAACACCATCAGCCATCTTCCTTCTGGACGATTC
>JAAETN010000430.1 GCA_024228355.1 Maribacter sp.
AATTGGGATCATGGTCAATGATGGACTGGTCCTAATTGGCAAATTCAATGGAAACTTAAGACAGGGAATGAATTTTGATGATGCACTTTTTGAAGCTGGTCGGTCAAGATTTAGGGCCATCTTTTTAACCTCGGTAACCACTATTGCTGGCCTTGCACCTTTGATGCTCGAGACTAGCAGACAAGCCCAGTTTTTAATTCCAATGGCTATTTCCATTGCCTATGGTATTGCTTTTGCCACGGTATTGACTTTGATAATGTTGCCAATATTCCTTGCGTTTAGCAATAAGGTTAAAGTAAGCTCAAAATGGTTGAAAACCGGTAAGGATATTACTAAGGAGGAAGTTGAGAGAGCCATAAAGGAACAAGCAGAGGAAGTACACTTAAATGTTGCGGTTTCCTCGGAGCACAAATAGATGAAAACCAAAAGGAATTAGTCAATCTTAGATGATCATAAGAAATTGAAGTAAAAGAATAATGAAAAACAGTATAACATTTTTAATACTTTTTTGTTTAGCAGTAACTGGATTGTCTGCTC
>JAAETN010000431.1 GCA_024228355.1 Maribacter sp.
GCTTCTTTCAGCGTGGCTGTCACCAGACCACACCTTGCCGTCGGCTAGTACTTTTAAAGGTGTCAATGTGACATCCTCCCAGATAATGTACAGGGGACTTGCACCCCATAAAATCATGCCCATGCCGGGCACACACAAGGTCGTGGTTCCGACAAAGCTGACTTTTGCTGAAAAGCGCAAAAGACACTTTTCGGCACACAACAACGTTAGCCTCAAGTAGATTTAGGATAAGAATCTGTCGTGCAAAATGTAAAAGAGCAAGTGTAACAAGGCCATTCAAGTTTAAAAAAAGGTTCCATTTACAAAATGAATGAGGAACAAATACAACACATACAAACAAAACGAATGATTGCTTATGTGATGATTGGTATTGGTACTATCATTGTAGCAGGCACACTGCTTTGGATTGTTGCGTTTCATATCGAAGGTTACTTACATAATAATTCGTATAGTTTTACATTAAATATGGGTTGGTGGTTGCCTGTGTCATTGTTTTTTTATCCCGGCTTTCTGTTTTTAGCGCAAGGCAGAAAGATTTACAAAAGTGAGCCGCTTGCGCCAATTGCATTATTAGAGCTAATATTTGTGGTTACTATACTTGGTATTATTGCAGCGATAGCAATTCCACCAGACAACCCTAGTTATGTTGATAGGGCGAAAAAGCTTGAGGAACAAAAAACGTTTGCAAGAGAATAGAGGGGGGAAATTGTGGAAGCGCTCAAGTTAATTGATTTTTTCTTGCCATTTTTTCTGCTACTGCTTTGGTATCTATTTGGGATGTATAGTGATACAGCAAACAATCATGGAAGATTGATTGCTTTTACATTACCGCTCGCACCTTTGGTATTTATAGTGATGTATGCTTTATTTGGTATCTCTAGAATTATGGTTTATCCATTTTTTATGATTTCTGGGAAAAAAGAAAAGTACAATGACTTCATCTGTCTAGTGAAAAATCCATGGTTATGGGGTTTTAAAGGATTCCATGAAGAAGTAGATGAAGATCTCCATGAAGAAGTAAATAAAGATCAAGGAAAAGTAAAATAAGATACTTACAGAAACGATGGTAACGA
>JAAETN010000432.1 GCA_024228355.1 Maribacter sp.
ATACAATATTTATCCATTGTTTTCTTCTTAATTTCATAGCATCCTATTTAACCAAATCGTTTAATAGCTTTCTTATTCTCGATGTATCCCAACTGGCAATATCCTCTTCTTTCACTACAATGAATCCGTTATTATCAATAATATACGATCCGGGAGGTTCCAAAATTTCAAACGGTGCAGGTTCTCCAATGATCAAATATGTGACTGGAAAGGTAAATTTCTTAAGCCTCATGAATTCTTCAACAGGAGGTCTTTCCTCATTAGTAATGATATAAAAATCTACTTTGTCCTTATACTCATCATATATTTCCTGTATTCCTTTTAGTTCGGCCTCACATGGTAATCGCCAAGAGGCCCAAAAATTGATGAAAATTACTTTTCCCTTGGATATATCGAGATTAAAATAGTCCCAATTGGAATCTTTTAATCTCCATTTGTACGATTGCAATTGTTGCCTAGAAGATTCCTCAATTATCTGAGGTGTAGCGGCAAAAAGACGATTTAAATAAACTTTTCCGAAATGACCTATGGGAGTCACGAAAAATGACAATACAAATGCAATGAGCAGAACATTAATGATTGTCTTTTTACTATTTTTCATCTTCATTGGGTTTATCCAAAACTAAAAAACTCCCAATATAAATAGGGAGCTTTTATGTTATAAATAGCTTTAGCATTGTACATAAATGCCTCCTGAAAAAGGCAGTAATTGATTAGGCTGCATTTTCCCTTTTGATAACATTCAATGCAGAACCTTCTTTAAACCAACCAATCTGTGATTCGTTATACGTATGGTTTGCTATTACTGTATCCTTACTTCCATCAGCATGAACAACTTCCAATGTCAATGGTTTTCCAGGAGTAAATTCAGCAATATCCACAAAGTTGAAAGTATCATCCTCTTGAATCAGATCATAGTCATTTTCATTTGCAAAGGTCAATCCCAGCATACCTTGTTTTTTAATGTTGGTCTCATGAATTCGGGCAAATGACTTAACCAATACAGCGGCTACACCTAAATGTCTTGGTTGCATGGCTGCATGCTCCCTAGAAGAACCTTCTCCATAATTATGATCACCCACAACGATGGATTTTATACCTGCGGCTTTATACGCCCTTTGGGTATCTGGTACTCCACCATATTCACCTGTCAACTGGTTCTTAACAAAGTTGGCATTCTTATTAAAAGCATTTACCGCACCAATCAGCGTATTATTGGCAATATTATCTAAATGCCCACGGAAACGCAACCAAGGACCTGCCATAGAAATGTGGTCAGTAGTGCATTTACCAAATGCCTTGATCAATAGTTTTACACCTTGCAGTTGTTCTGGTTTAATTGGTTCAAAAGGGTCTAATAACTGCAGTCTCTCTGAAGTAGGACTCACTATTACCTCAACACCTGAACCATCTTCATCCGGAGCCAAATAACCCGCATCCTCAACGGCGAATCCTTGTGGTGGTAGTTCAATTCCCATTGGTTCCTCCAATCTTACTTCCTCTCCATCCGCATTGATCAAGGTATCGTGCATTGGGTCAAAATCCAATTTACCAGAAATTGCAATTGCGGCTACCATTTCCGGTGATCCTACAAATGCATGTGTGTTAGGATTACCATCAGCCCTTTTTGAAAAGTTACGGTTGAACGAATGTACAATCGTGTTTTTCTCATCTCCCTTAAGATCACTTCTATCCCATTGGCCTATACATGGCCCACAGGCATTAGTGAATACCGTTGCTCCTAAGTCCTCAAATGTTTTAAGAAGTCCATCGCGTTCAGCGGTATATCTAATCTGTTCGGAACCTGGGTTTATACCAAAATCTGATTTAGGTTTAATCTTTTTGGCCACAGCCTGTTTGGCTATGGAAGCTGCTCGGGACAAATCTTCATATGAAGAGTTGGTGCATGATCCAATCAATCCCCAATCTACTTTTACCGGCCAGTCATTTTCTTTAGCCTTTGCGCCCAATTCACCTACTGGTGTTGCCAAATCTGGCGTGAAAGGACCATTTAAATGAGGTCTAAGTTCATCTAAATTGATTTCTATAAGCTGGTCAAAATAAAGTTCTGGATTCTCGTATACTTCAGCATCTGCGGTCAAATGCTCTTTTACTTCATTTGCAGCATCAGCGATATCATTTCTATCGGTTACCCTCAAGTAGCGCTCCATTGATGCGTCATAACCAAAAGTTGAAGTAGTAGCACCTATTTCAGCTCCCATATTACAAATGGTTCCTTTTCCTGTACAAGAAAGGTTTTTAGCGCCATCACCAAAATATTCAACAATTGCACCGGTTCCTCCCTTAACGGTGAGAATTCCAGCTACCTTTAATATAACATCCTTCGCAGAGGTCCATCCAGAAATATTTCCAGTTAATTTAACCCCAATCAA
>JAAETN010000433.1 GCA_024228355.1 Maribacter sp.
CTCCCGGGGTTTCAAAAATGGTTCAGACAGTCCGTTTATCGCTCCACTAATTGCTCTCCATGTGGGCAGCTGCGTAGCCGTTCGAACAAAGCGCCAAAAGAGGAGTTTCGTTTTTGAAACCCCGGGAGGGGTTTTAGGATTCATATGGGGAGGCATGTTTGTTTCATCTTCTTGTTGTTGTTCTTGTTGTTGTTGTTCTTGTTGTTCTTGTTCTGCTCAAGTGGAGAGCTAAGTACCGAACGGATTGAGCTGAAATTTTCACTGAAGATAGCCCTGGTACTGGTGGTTTGAGAATAAGCTGCGTATCCAGATTCGTCCAGTCGTTGGTCTGCAGTACTCGAAAATCGACCTCGGATGCCACGATTTTCACTATAATTGCATTATTACTCCTCTTTAAGTCGCAAAAACGTGTCTTCGGGGGTTTGCTTGGGCGCTGAATTCGATAGGGACATTCAAAATTGAGCAAAAATTCTTGGTATGGGGTAAATGGGGGTCCCGACTCGAAAAATGAAATTCACGCTCCCGGGGTTTCAACTCACGCGCGTTTTACGCGCAGGTTAGGCTTGTTGTCATTTGTTTTTTGAGAGCAAAAATACACCCATGGGCGTTCAATTTGGAAAAAAATTAACTTCTGAGAAACTTCGTTTTAATGTTTATTTTGGCTAAATATTGCTGATTCCGTTAAACACTTATGAGTTGATAGACGATGTTTTCGCTTTGGCGAGTTGTCAAGTTTTCGCGAGAATGAAATTTTCGCATTTTTAAGGAAAAGGTTCCCCAAGACTGACTTTTTGCGATAGATAGTGCCCGAACGAAGGACTTTTGGACATACGTAGGTTCAAAATTTATAAAAGTTACTCGTCTCATTATGGTCATTCACGACCAAGTTTTTTCTATTTCATTAGGACAAAATTTTTAAGAGGTAAATTTTCGCGTCAATATTTTTTAAGGGAATATAACTGTAATTCCTCGTGTAACCAGCAAATCGGCTAGGGATAACTTATGCCCTCGTGCACAACACCATCGAAAAAGACAGATCATCATTAATTGTTTGCTTTATTTCACCTGAATCACGGTAAAAAATTGTTTAGGATACTTGTGAAGTTAAATTAAATTTAAATATATTTCGCACATAATTAGTCATCAATTAATTTGTGTATTAAATTAATTTTACTTAATTAGTAATTAGTCAATTAATTTTGGAATAATGCGGAATTTAATGGGCAATGGATCGTGGAAATAAGTGCTCCTTTTACTGAAATGACAATAACCGAAAACCTCTGTTTCAAAGTTCAGAAATTCGGTATTGTTGTATCGTTTGAGAGACGCATCTAAGCAACTTCATGGTGTTGATGGAGGATAAAATCAACCGGCTCCGAATATTTCAGGTACACTGTAAAAACCTGCAATGTAACCACTGCTGGAATTTGGCCCTGCACGAATATACACTTGTGACAGCTTTTTGTTATCGGCATCTTTGACCTTCAAAGGTTCCGTCCTAAAAGGGTGCAAAAAAGGGTGGACATCTACGAGATTTCCCAGCCTTTTCTTGTCGAATCGAAACCAGCAGGTCTACCTGGAGCGGTCGGTCCTAGATTTTTTTTGCTCATCTCTTGTTCCCAAAAATTATGTCCGAAATACCGCTTTCAAAATTTCGCTGTTAAATTTGAAAAATTTGCGCTCAAACCACTAAACCAACACTCAATTATGATACTCCTAGCTAAAATGCAAGACCTCGGTAATACTTTCGGGTCTTTTTGGTATGGGATGAAGCAAATGAAATCGTGAGCACCATGGGGCTATATTTCGGATTTTTACAGTATGGTGTGAAGCACGAGAATTTTTTTTCTGGTTTTTCTTTAATTTTTGTGGCATTTACCGTAGAATCTGGGAAATAAGACCCAGGTTTTACCCGATTCGTAAGTGGTCTGAAGGTCTTATCTGTTAGGGGGCTTATTTGCCAAAGTGTTCCAATTATAAGGGTTCCAATTATCGAGGGTCGACTGTATGCCCATTCTGTTGTTCAAATTCCAAAGCTAAAATCCGGGACAAAAGTTGTCCATAAACTGAAATTTTGCAAAACCAAAGTCCCGATTTTGAGCGAAATCTGGGACAAAGATTGTCAGTAAACTGACATTTTGAAAAACCAAAGTCCCAATTTTGAGCGAAATCTGGGACAAAAATTGCCAGGAAATGTCAGTTAATTGACAATTTTTGTCCCAGATTTCGCTCAAAATCGGGACTTTGGTTTCCCAAAATGTCAGTTTACTGACAATTTTTGTCCGGAATTTCACTCAAAATCAAAATTTTTTTTTCACTCAAATCAAATACTCAAAATATTTCATGACGTAAAATATATCACTCAAATCAAATCAATAATTCACATCGTCACCGTCAGTCTGGCGACGCCTACTATCCCACTTGAGATTTATTTATACACAATCGCCTTTTTGCATTTATTAACCATTTTCGGGTGACTGGGCTTTTCCACAAGCTGGGCTTTACCCGCGGGCAGTACGTGTACATATTTATTACTATTTTAAAATTTCTTGGTCAAGGATTCATTTTCCAATTAGGTATGTACCATTTTGTGCCGAAATAACGTACAGTGGTACTGTATTGGGCGTGAAACCTTTTCTCGGTAAGAGAGATTTTAAAATTCCTGATCGAAATTGGCTGGGGAAAATTTGAATCCCGGTTTGAAGAAAAACGGCACTAATAACGGCTTCGAGTACAGATGAAACGCGGTACATAGGTACTTACCTGAAATCTTAACCTTGCTCTTGTTCCTGTTTTCCTCCAAAACTGGAAAATGTCCCGTGCTCAAGCTGAAAACAAAGCTGAAATACCTCATTAATAATTTGAGGTTATTTCAGTTGTTGCTGCATTGAACAACGTGGTTCCATGTTGTCAGAACAAGCGGTCCGAAATAATCCGCGCTGTATGTGATTGATGGCACATTATATCGGGGAAAAAACGAACAGTATATATTTATTTGTTCCTTCGAGTGGAAGCTAACTCCCGGACAAGCTAAATAATAATTATGA
>JAAETN010000434.1 GCA_024228355.1 Maribacter sp.
TATTCTGGTTTAATGGGATCACTGATTCTGGAAATTATGAAAAAGTGATCCTGTTGAAGCCGGAATCACTGATCCCGATAAAACCGGAATGGGTGATCCCATTGCTCTGGAATCGGTGATCACGATGGCCGGAATATGCAAACTGCTCAAATGGCTGTGAAGATGGTTTTAGAGCCCAGGTTTGAAAAGATATTCCATCCAAATTCGTTTGGCTATCGACCGGGTCGAAGTGCAAAAGATGCTGTTGCGCAAGCGCGACAAAATTGTTGGCGTTTTGATTGGGTGTTAGATCTGGATATAAAAGCCTTTTTTGATACGATTGACCATGAACTACTGATGCGGGCGGTTGAGAAACATGTCCCGGAGAAGTGGATCCGGCTCTACATAAAGCGCTGGTTGGAGATGCCGGTAGTTTTCAACATAGTTGTCGCGTTCATCTACCCGGCTTTTATTAATTCTATCTCTTTCTTTTCAGGATTTAACGTCACAAAGTCAGGCAAATCCCAGTTCCGAATGTCTCCACTCCATCGATTCGGATCCCTTGCTTTAGCAGACACATAAACATTCTTTCGCTGCTCCAATACATCTGACCATCGACCATCGTGACGCTCATTCGGAGCAATGAATTTCAATCCGCTATGCCTATGATTGTGATTATACCAATGTACAAACTGCAACACCCATTCACGGGCTGATTTAATGTCATCAAACCCCTTAAAAGGATATTCAGGGCGATACTTACAAGTCCTGAACAATGATTCTACATAAGCATAATCATTACTCACCCTTGGACGACTGTAAGAGCTAATAACATTAAGTCGATACATCGTCTCCAGTAGTGTCGAGCCCTTCATGGGACTGCCGTTATCTGAATGCAAAACCAGTGCTTTAGTACCAACTCCTTCACTCAAGTGGGCTTTGGTTACTAGAGTAGCTGCATGCTCACTGGATTCAATATCATGTATTTCCCAACCCACAATTTTGCGGCTAAATACATCCAAAATCAGATAAAGGTAAAAATATAATCCCTTTACTGAACCAGGTAGCCAACTAATATCCCAACACCAAATCTGATTGGGTGCAGTTGCTACATGTGTAGTCAATGGCCTGCGTTCAGGAGCTTTACTCCTGCCTCGATGATTTTGCTGTTTAGCTTCATGCAAGATCCGATAAAAACTCGATTCAGATGCAATATATTCACCTTCATCAGCCAGAATGGGCACTATCTGGCTCGGTGGCAGGTTCCTAAAGTCCTGACGTTGAGTAACTTTCAATACCTGTTCACGCTCCTCCTGTGTCAGTTTATTTGCTGGTATTGTACGCTTTGCAGCTGCACGACCATCACCTTTTACTTTGCCAGCCTGTGTCCATCGTTGACAGGTACGCACCGTGATACCCAGTTCCTCACAAGCCTTATATTTACGGGCGCCACTGGTAACGGCTTCCTCTATCAGCTCCACTGCTTGACTGCGATCTGAGACGCTGATTAAGCGTCCTCGTTTTCCCCCCAGATCGCATCGGCTTTTTTTCTTAAAACCAACAATGCAGCAGTTTCTGCTAAGGCTTTTTCCTTACGCCGTAACTCTTGCTCCAGGCTTTTAATTTGCTTCTTGTCCTGGCGGTGTTGCTCCTGAGTTACTTTTTGTTGTTGCTCTGTTGTCGCATTGGCTTGCTGACAACTGACTTTCCACTGTGCTATTTGCTCTGCATACAGAAGTGGACCCCATATTTAGGACACCGTCTTAAGTGTATTCTGCCCATCAAAATGTGGAATAATCATGCTGCCTTATTCCACTCAACAATACAAGCACCATATACCTGATCAGGTGTTTGCCGATCAAGTGACTGGTGCCTTCTCTCTTCATTATAAAATCGAAAATATTCTGTGAAACCAAGTCGAGCTTTTGAAATTGACTCATAGGCTTTCAAGTAAATATCTTCATATTTCAAACTTCTCCATAATCGTTCAATAAATACATTGTCTACCCATCGACCCTTACCATCCATGCTGATTTGAATATCGTTATCCTTAAGAACCTTAGTAAAGTCATCACTGGTAAATTGCCGATTGCGAACCCTGATCAGAATTAAATATTTCAGGCTTTCCATAAAGTTCAATGGCTTCTTCCAGAGCATCCATACAAGAGTCTCTATCCATACTATTAGAAATCCTCCAGGACAGTACCTTGCGGCTGTGCCAGTCCATGATGGCCACCACATAGGCAAAACCTTTTGCCATGGGGACATAGGTCAGATCAGTACACCAAACTTGATTGGGTTTATCTATGGATAAATGCCTCAGTAAATAGGGATAGATTTTATGGCCTTTTCCGGGGCAACTCGTATTTTTCTTGGGGTATACGGCCATTATTCCCATTAATCTCATCAATCGTTGAACCTTTTTTCGGTTTACGATGATACCGTTATCTTCCAACTCATCTTTGATCCTGCGGCTTCCATAAAAGGGTAACCGCAAATGTATTTCATCAATTTGTTTCATCAGTTTAAGCTCATCATCGCTCACCCCATTGGGTTGATAATAATAACTGGAACGATTTAAATCGAGTAACTGACACTGCCTTGTAACAGGAAGTTGATGATTGCTATCAATCATTTTCTTCCTTTGGGGCCGTGGATCCTTTCCAGCCCTTGTTCTAAAAAATCTCGTTCCATGGTTAATTGACCAATTTTGGCATGTAATTCTTTAACTTCACCTTCATGGTCATCTTTGGTTTGTTGGTTACTGCCAAAAACTGCATTAACATTATCAACCAATTGGCGACGCCAAGTCTGGATCTGATTGGCTTGAACTCCAAATTGCTCTGCAAGCTCGGATATTGTTTTATCACCCTTTATTGCTGCCATCGCTACTTTGGCTTTGAAAGCTGGTTTATGATTTCTTCGTGTTCGTTTCATTTTCTGCTTCTCCATTGAGATTATTATAATCGCAGAAAACACTTAAGATTACATTTTTACTGTCCAATCATTGGGGTCCACTTCTTACAACCCGTTTTTTCTGCATGCAGTAAGTTGCGAATTCTGCTTCATTTAAATTGGCTGTTTCCAGTACCACTGAAAATTTATCTTCAGAGGACCAATTTTTTGAATTTTTCCCATCACCTGGCACTACTAAACCCCTCGCTCTTGCTTGTTTACGCCAAGTATACAGGGTGCAGTCAGAAATTCCTGTTTCTGTTACAAGTTGTCTAACTGGTACATTCTGTGGTGGCATCATCTTTTGGATAATGGCTTCTTTTCTTTCTTTTGAATAGCGTTTCATTTGTCATTCCAATTGCCCTTTATGTCTTATTAAGGGTAAATCAAATGACGCGACATATATGCTGACATAAAGGGTCATCAAGGCGCCCACTATTTACTTCAAACCAGAACAGCTGTATTGAATGGCGAATTAGCGAGTCATTTTGAGCGATGGTTTCCTGGGTTTAATATTGAAGATAACCACCTGAAAATGGGTGAGAAAATGAAAAAAGCGGCATAATTTTATTATTTTGCCCCCGGCTTTTTTATGCTCTCCAGTAAAGGAATGACTATTCTGCCGCAGAGATTTTGGTGCTCTCCTGTAAAGACACAAATTTGGATTGCTGTATCAGTTTATGTTCTAATTGCCATTATAAAGAAGCGTACCAATATTAAAGCGAGTCTTTATACAATGTTACAGATTTTAAGTGTCACAATCTTTGAAAATATTCCATTACATCAAGCACTTGCTGGAAGTGATTTTGAAGATAGTGAACAAGAACCACATAACTAATTGAATTTATTCAATTAAACGTTGGGATACTAGTGACCCAATATATTTATCTATTAGCTCGCTAAGCTCATTTTCATGTTCATTTTTTCCATAAAGAATATTCTCTATGGTTGCAATATCAATTTTATTAACATTAGCTTTATATAGAGCTTGAATAAAATCCTTCTCAGAATAATTTAGTGTAGCTTGGTTGTTAACAATTAAATTCCAGATATCTAGGTTATTAGCACCATCAATCATGGATGCTGATAATTGATAAAGAACCTCCCCACAAATATATGCATCAGAGCGATTATGCAATTTATCGACTGAGTTTTTGTTCAGCGCATTTATACATTTATCAGCTTGATTCCAAAAATGCTTGATATACTCCTCATTAGTAATGTAGTCGAAATTAAGCAATGCATTTTTGGCAAAGTAATTTGCTCCGCCTTCATACATCCATATTTGAGAGTTAATCGCTAATTTCCAATGTTGGCTATTCCAAAAATGAGCCATTTCATGGGCTAAAAGCAAAAGTACATTATTTAAGTTAGCTTCTGTATTTTGCTCCCAACCATCACCGACAAAATTAATCGCTATTTGTTTATTAATCGCGCCACCGTCAAATCTTGATCGCATGTTTCCTAATTTAAAATTCACAATAAATAACGGGGCAAAACTTAATTTTGCCTGTGTATTAGTTTCATAGTAACTATAAAACTCAGGGATCGCCTTGAGATAAGCCTTTTGAATCCAATTAGGTAACTTAGGGTCTAAGATGATATTAAATTTCTCATTCGTTTTAACTGCAAGACTACCGATGTACGCATATTGTTTTATACTAGATATTGATACTTTGAGGTTTTTAACTTCATTCAATCCTGTATAAATTACATTATCTGATTTTAGTGCATTGATTGTTAAAGTAAGAGTTATGTCTGCGATATCTATCCATACTTCATCTACCTTAATTTTTGCTGGTAAATAGTGCCCAATAAACAAAGCATTACTACCGTCAGAAAAATTTAAAAATGGTATGTAATAACCTCTAATAAATTGATCATTTTCACCTTTCAGCTTTAATGAAAAATGTTGGGCAGCATTGTTGAAATTTACTTGCAGAGACGACAAATCCAAAATGGCACCACTTGTTTGGGATAACCAATCACTTTTAATAAAACTATAAGGGGTATTTTCAAAGTTAATTGCAGTGATATTTTCTGAAAAATCATAATTAATCATCCATTGAGAGGAAATGCTACTTTTTGATATCGTAATATCCATCTCTATATTTTTTGCATTCACTGTCATTGTTGTGACTAAAAAACAGAATATAGTTATTATTTTGAACATTTATAATCCTTTTATACGCAAGTTTATCGAAAGCTCTATCTAGTTGCTAATGTAGAGCATTAATGAGTTTTTCCATTCATATCGAAGACAAATCCTCCCCTACTGTCTAAACTTACATCAAAAGTTATAACAGAATCAATACTTACGATTATTTGCGAGTAACAATAGCTCTCAGGGACAGGCCTCTTCAGTTTAACCAAACTTGATATTTATCTGATTATTTTGTTACTTCTGTAAGTTTTCCATTTTCCATAAGTAATACTCTATCAGCACTTTTTATAGTTTCTTGCCTGTGGGCAATGATTATTCTTGTCATTTTCAAATACTTAATACTGTTATTCACATGAGATTCAAGCTCAGTATCTAAATGAGATGTTGCTTCATCCAGAAATAAGATTTTCGGAATTTTATAAAGAGCTCTTGCCAATATAACCCTTTGTTTTTGTCCACCAGACAGAGTGGTTCCCATATCACCAATCAATGAATTATACGCCATGGGCATTACCATTATATCTGAATGTATAGCAGCCATTTTGGCACAATCTTCGATTTTTTCTTGCTCAAATTCAGGATCAAAAAAACTGATGTTATCAGCAATTGATCCCGACAATAGTTGATCATCTTGCATAACAGCCGCTATTTGATTACGGTAATTCTGGTTTCCCATTTTAATGATATCTAGACCATCAACTAAAATATGGCCTGTTTCAGCCTTGAGAAGACCTAACATTACTTTCATTAAAGTCGTTTTACCACATCCTGATGGTCCTATAATCGCCATTGATTGGCCTGATTTAATGGTTAGGGATACATTTTCAAAAATAAACGGTTCAGTGGCGGAATAACGAAAACTCAGTCTATTCAACGATATTTCACCTTTAATCTCTTGTTTAGTGAGTACATCAGCTACCATTTCACTAGCATCGGATTCTGTTGGGGTTAATGCAATATCTCCAATTCGAGTTAAATGCAAGCTCAACATTTTAAACTGAATAAATTTATCGATTAACGAAGCTGCTTTACCAGTAAATTGTTGCTTGTATGCCATAAATGCATAAA
>JAAETN010000435.1 GCA_024228355.1 Maribacter sp.
CCGCCCGGCAAGGCCATTCGGACGGGGATGGTGCACTCCATATTTTCTGCCTAAATTCAAGGGAGCATTCCCAATTTTTTGTAAATCACACACAATGTTTGTTGAACAATATGTAGGGCCAGTTTCCCCGCCTGAATGACAAGTCGGGCAGGCCAAACGGGCCCTACAGTTATGGTTTTTATACAAAAAATCGGGAATGTGCCCTAATTCAATGACATTACCCGGGTAATCCGGGTATCAGATTCAATACCCACCATCATCGCAGGTACCAGTTTAACGTATAAGAAATTCAACCTTATTAGTGCCAACAACCCAAATCCCCTCCTTGAGAAGGAGGGGAAAAAGGGGTGGTTTAATATTAGGGTCCGAGAAAAAATAACTTTACATTCTCGCCCGTCCGAACGGCATTAGCCGGGCGGGCACCTCATTTTCAGGCCATCTTCGTCCGATCTTCACTCACTGAATCCTCAGTGTAGCTTAGGCTACGCTTGCGGTTCAGCTCGATCAGCTCGACCAAATCTAACCTAAACCTGAGTGCGATAGATTGTAAAGTTATTTTTTCGCGGACCCTTACTATTTTAAATTAATGCACTTCGATTAAAGTACAATACTATTAAATTAACAAAAAAAACTAATCTTGTGCGCTGATAATATGCTATGGTTAGTAATTCTGTAAAATTAATTAAGGTCAATTTGATGGACGGCAATAACATTATCTAACTTTATCAGTTCTTCTTGTATTATTCCATTGGCCGGTTGGTCGATATTAATAAAAGAGACAGCTTCTTGAAGGCAAGACGCGTCTGAACCCGGTTGATGTGAATTTTCAAGAGTTAATTGCATGCGTGAAACATTTATCTTGTGATTTCCAAGTATCGAGGTGGTCTTTCCTATTACTCCAGGCCTATCATAATTATGAAGGACCAGAATATAGCCATCTGGTATGACCTCCAGATAGAAGTCGTTAAAACGTACAAAACGATAATTTTTATTTCCAAAAACAGTACCAGCAATCAAATTAGTCTGATTTTCATCAGAAACCGCGAAGGTGATTTGATTAGCAAAATCCTGTACGTGGTGGACAACGTTTTCTTCAACCACGATACCCCTGGATTCGGCCATACTGAGCGCGTTTACAAAATTGACAGAAGCGTCCAAAATTGTGTTTAAAAATCCATGTACCAATGCGGATGTTAACGCGTTTGTGTCATACTCAGTTACAGAACCTGTATAACTTATAGTTAATTTCTTTATTTCCGAGTGGTTTTCACGATGTATTTGTCCTTGAAAGGAGCCTAATTTGTCACAAAGTTTCAAGTATGGTTTCAGCACTTTAAGCATTTCTGAACTAATGGATGGGCAATTTACACCGTTTCGTATTTCTTCAGTAAGCAGGTAGTCACGGATTTGCTCAGCAACTTGAACAGCAACGTTTACCTGGGCCTCTTCTGTAGAAGCTCCCAGATGTGGTGTACAGATAACACGTTCGTGTTTTAAAAGAGGATTGTCTTTTGGTGGTGGTTCTTCTACAAAAACGTCAATTGCGGCGCCGGAAATCTTTCCGGAATTTAAGCCATCCAGGAGATCTGATTCGTTTACAATTCCTCCACGCGCGCAATTTAGAATACGAACTCCTGTTTTCATTGTCTGAATGGTTTTCTTGTTTATCAGGTTTCGAGTTGAGTCGTTGAGTGGAACGTGGACTGTAATATAATCAGAGCGTTCAAGCAATGTTTCTTTAGATACCAACTCTACTCCATGTTTTGCGGCAACTTGTGCGTTCAAGAAAGGGTCGTAGACCATTACTCTCATTCTAAGGCCCTGAGCACGATCTGCAACTATTTTGCCAATATTGCCAAATCCAAAGACACCGATGGTCTTTCCTGTAATTTCTGTTCCGGTAAATTTTGATTTTTCCCATGCACCGTTATGCATACTTTTGTCCGCTTGCGGAATATGGCGAGACAGGGCCATTAGCATGGCAATAGAGTGTTCAGCTGTTGTAGTGGCGTTTCCGCTAGGTGTATTAATAACGATTACACCACGTTCAGTCGCGACTGCGCAATCAATGTTGTCTACTCCGATACCAGCTCTACCAATAATCTTAAGATTATTGGTTTTGGCAAGGACTTCTTTTGTAACTTTTGTTGAAGAACGTATTATAAGTGCATCGGCATCCTGAAGCTCTTTTATTAGATCGTCTTGACTCAGGTTAGTCTTATAAACTACCTGGATTTCATCAACAGCGTTAAGTACATCAATGCCGTTTTGAGACATTTTATCAGATATAAGGACTTTCAATCTTTTCTCCTGTAAATAAAAAATTTAAACTTAGGTGCCCCATTTATCATTTAGGTATCGTTCTCTTCCTGAACCGGACTTGTACCTTTCGTATCTGACAGGGCATTTTTCATAGTATTTTTGGTGGTACTCTTCGGCCTTATAAAAAGTTGAGGCCGGACTGATTTCTGTAACAATTGGTTTATCAAAAACTCCAGATTTGTTCATTTCCTCTTTTGATGAATTGGCTATTTGCTTTTGCTCTTCGCTATGATAAAAAATTGAGGTTCTGTATTGAGAACCTACATCGGCAAATTGTCTATTTGGTGTTGTGGGATTAATATTCTTCCAGAAAACATCCAGTAACTCAGAGTAAGTGATTTGCAATGGGTCAAATTGCACCTCAATGGCTTCTGCATGACCTGTCGTACCAGAACACACTTCTTCATAAGTCGGGTTTTCGTTATTTCCAGCAGTATAACCGACAGTGGTTGATACAACTCCGTTCAACTCGTCAAAAGGGTGTTGCATACACCAGAAACATCCTCCCGCAAATGTAGCTTTTTCAAGATCTTTATTATTCATGGTGAAACTTTTATTCTAATCAGAGTATTTTGTGCTTTTGTGTCAAATTATAATAAAAAATAAAGTAGTAAGAAAAAGAACAATTTCACCAGGAGATCATTTTAAAAACACCTTGTTTTATGTTGTTTAACCTGTTTACGGACTATTCAGGTAATAATTTCAATTTGTTATCATATCGTTCTATGTCGACTGGTATTCAGGTCCATATAATTTCATCTAAAAATGCTGTAGACATTCTCTCTTAATTTAGAGGAAATTATAGCCTTTTTGTTTTTCTACATACAGAAAAGATAGCATTAATACGTACGTATATCAATATAATATCGTACATGCGATTATACAGCATGTTTTAATTATTATCGATTGTAGGATAATTCCATTTAAGTATTGGTGGTTAACAAAATTAATGGTACTTAAAATCTCAAAATGCAAATATGATATGGGGATTTAGAATAAAAAATTGTTTAGAAATCTGTTTAGCTACACATTTAAATGAATAGATACTGATCAAAATAACGAGCAAGAGCAGGGGAGGGGAGCGCAAGAGTAGAGGTTAACCCTTTTTTATGTCTTCTTGAACAACAGCAATCTGAATACATTACAGAAAATTGGATAATTTCCGGTTATTTCAAAGCCGTTGTTTTGGAATACCGTTATAAAGTCTTTTATACGATAGTTGTATTCAAAGACATTTTCTCTGCCACGAATCAATTCTGCCAGATAAGCAAGGGTCTTTCCACAGAATGAGTCATGGTTAGGTTGAATGAGTAAAACGTAGTTATTGCTAATGTTCATTAACTGACGGGCGTAAGGTTCAAAATTTAAAAAATGTTCCAGCATACCGTCACTTGAAACCATATCGTAATTATCAATTATGTCTTCAAGTTTTTCTTGCGTTACATTCAGACCTTTGTTTCTGCACACTGAAACAGCATTAGAAGAAACGTCAATACCTACACAGTTTAAACCGTTTTTTTTATATACTTCCATAGTATGACCCAAACCACAGCCGACCTCAATTACCGTATCGATTGAAAGGTCTTTGATAGCATTTGTAAGTATGCGTCCCTTGGCCTTAAATATCATCTTGCCTATGAACGTCAAACGTTCCTGATCATCAGAGCCTTCCCATCGTTTATCCCATGTTTCGTATAATATTTCGCTATTGGTTTTCATAATTTATTTTACCTTTGTGTGAAGTAGTCCATATACTTCTCCGGCTGCATACCCGAAGTGCTGAATGAGATAGACCAGCATAACGTGTAACACCAATTCCGGATGCTTCTTTTTAATGCACATATATAAAGAAAAGCACAGGAGTGCTGGAAAATAGATTGCCGATAGTGAAAAAACATTGGAAAAAGGAGTAATTGATATTGAAAAAATTGCTGCAATAAACAGTAATGGCAAGGCAAAAGAGATGGCCCACATTTGAGGATATCTTTTCAGGAGTCTTGCACGTCCCCTTCCATACCGAAACATATTAGAAAACCAGGTCTTTGGGGTGGGGCGCATCTTATGCCAGACAAAGGAATATGGTATAAACAGAAATCTGTTACCGGCGGTAATGAGTCTGAAGTTAATGTCAGCGTCTTCAGCCTCACTGACAAGTGATTCGTCATAATATCCAACATCAATGATTTTCTGCTTATCATACAGAACATTAAGATTAGAGAGGCTGGAGACGTGTATTGGCTTCTTGAACTGTCTTCCCTGAACACTGCCAAAACTGCCAATGTATGAATCCAACGCGATGCCTATTGCCTTCAGAAAGCTACCGGCATTTTCAGGAGGGATATTAGTTCCGCCAACAGCAATTACCTTTTTGTCTGTTAATTGAACATTCTTGAACTGTTCAACTAAAGTTTCCAACCAGTTTTGTGGCGCTTCACAGTCTGCGTCAATAAAGGCGATATAGTTATGTTTAGCAGCTTTTATTCCTGCATTTCTACCGGCGGCAGTACCTTTTTTTGACTCAACTACCAGATTAATATTGCGGTATGTCTTCATTAAATCTTTTACAATAAATTGGGTTTTGTCTTTTGAACCTCCATCAGCCACGATGATTTCGTATTTATCTTCCGGATATGTCTGCTGAACAAGGGTGTTTAAACACTCCAGGATATTTTTCTCTTCATTATAACAGGTTATTATTACTGAGACATACATATTGACAAATTCCAGACAAATTCTAAATTACAATTGATTAAAAACGCAAACTTCAAGTCTGAATGACGAAGTCGGGCCCGTCCGAACGGATTCATCCATGCGGGCGGGAAGCCTGTGGCTATATAAAATATTAAATTCTACTCAGGATCAGTTGCTTCCTGCAAGCTGACCTCTAAACAACTTTGAGAAAAAAACAATTGCTGATTTGTATGTACGATAACCTTCTGAAGGATTCATGATTCCCTGCCTGAGTTTTGATAGAATGTAGCCGGGACGTAGATGATACTTTTTCAGGTAATAATCGCACAGAGTTACCATATCATTCGAAGACAGTTCAGGCGTATTTAGTACGCAGTTATGTAATCCTTCTTCCGTGAGCCATTTTGAAAAATCATCTGTATTGATAAAGCCGTTATTTTTGGCCCAGTCAAATGCCTCTGTACCAGGATATACATAGAGAGGGTAAAACTGCATACTGTCACAGTTGATTTTTTTTGCAAATTCGTAACTCTCAGCCAGGGTTTCTTTAGTGTCTCCAGGGTTACCAACCATGATACAGCCGTGTACAAGTATGCCGGCTTTTCTTGCATCATCTGCAAATTGGTAATACTTCTCAACCTTTTCACCCTTATGCATATTATCCAATATGTGTTGACTACCGCTTTCAAATCCAACTGTTACTAAACGGCATCCGGCTTCCTTCATTAATTTTAGTAAATTGTAGTCCAAATCTCCCCGGACATTACAGTACCATTTTATTTTCACATTACGTTCAATTAACAAGTTGCATATCCTTCTTACATGATTGTGGTTGGCAGTAAAGCAATCATCTTCAATACCAATTTCCCTTACTTCAGGGAAATTGGTAGTAATGTATTCGAATTCATCGACTACATTTTCTGGCGATCGAGTGCGGTATTTTCTATCATGAAAAACCTGTGGATAGACACAGAAGAAACATTTAAACGGACAACCTCTACCTGTAATGATCATCATCATAGGATAACTCGCGGCCGCGAAGAAATATTTTCTGTGATTCAAATGTTTCTTATAAACAGAAGAAACAAAAGGGATATCATCAAGGCTTTCAATCTTGTCCTGCTTTTTGTTTTTTGTTAGAGCATCTCCATCTCTAAACACAAGCCCGTCAATACTGTTCAATGGTAAATTATTCTCAATAGCACCCGCAAGATTCCGAATAGTATAGTCATATTCACCAACGGCAACAGCATCTATGCTCTTGCTTAGACTCAGGGTATCTTCCGGCATCGCGGAAGGATGTGTGCCTACCAGTACTGAGAAAGTACACTGGAATTGCTCTTTTATTTTTTCTGCTACATTAATATCATTATAGATACTTGGAGTACTGGTATCGACAATTGACAGATTCGGGACGAAATCGCCCATTTTATCGAAGATTTGATCAAGGTCCAATCCGTCTGCCGGCGCATCGAAAAACATAACATTGTGTCCTGCATTTTCCGCTACTCCAACCGCGTAGGCCAACCATATGGGATAGTACAAAGTACCTCCCTTGGTTACAGCAGGACTTCTTGATGTGCGTGAAAAGCGACCAATAAATGGTGGATTCAGAAATAAAATATTCAATTTAGTTATTCCAGGCAGTTATTTTTGTTAGGCTGTTTTCCGATAATGGGAGATTTTCTGTTCTTGTTAATTTTATGTACTGATCAATAAAGCTACTATTTTCTGCAATCATACATTTTTCTTGGTAAGTGAAATATCTCATTGCACGATTACGGATTGTTTTAAGGCTTTCTTTAAATATATTCCCTGCACGTATATGGATATATGGGCACGGTAAAACGTCTCCATAAGGGGTTATGTATATAGATTCTGTTCCACCTTGACAACCCCTCTTTGAATATCCGGAGTCCAAATCCCTGACTACATAAGGATTGTTATTTACAATCTTGTCATAGAGTTTTATATCATCTTCTTTCAAAACAATTTCTTCATTATTGGACCATCTACCTGATGGAGCGGCAAAAATAGTGTTAATTAACAATTTCTTGTTTTTACAAAATTCCAATAATTTATGGAATCCTTCAGATCTTAAGGAAACAGGTGTAATTGTTGAGTTAATAACCACTTTAATTCCATATTGAATGAGGTGTTCGATTCCCTGTGTAGCAGATGCAAAGCTTCCATTCTTTCCACGAAACCTGTCATGTTCTTCCGCTAATCCGCTATCCAGACTTATAGTTACAGAATTTACTCCGAGGTACTTGAGTTTCTTTACCATTTCTTTACTCAAAAGGAGTCCATTTGTTGTTATAGAGAGAGAATGTCTTTTTGGATTAACAAGTCTTAAAACATCTTCGAATCCTTTGAGAAGTAAAATTTCTCCTCCCTGAAAGGCGAAACTGATTGCACCGAGTTTTATTGATTCCTTGATAACCCTGGCAT
Source organism: Maribacter sp. (assembly GCA_024228355.1). GTDB lineage: Bacteria > Bacteroidota > Bacteroidia > Flavobacteriales > Flavobacteriaceae > Maribacter_A. Next base: position 7,465 of record JAAETN010000435.1, read on the forward strand.
AATCGTTGAGCTCCATTTTTTTTTCTCCTTTCATCAATTTATCATTAAAACAGTGCTTACATTCTAAATTACAACTATAGTTTACTGCAAAATCAACTCCTCTAAGAGGAGTTTGACCAAGATATTTACTCCTTAGTACATTGCTTGCTAATTTGAACATATAATGTGGTTTGTTAAAATTAGAACCATACCGAATTTTTTGAATGAATGTGTTAAGTTTCATTATATTTTTCTTAATGTGAATAACTGTGCCGCCAGACATCGCAGCTTTTACATAATAATCGTTGCTTCTTAAAAAATTTGGAAGCTTTTATAGATGACCATATTTCATTCAAAGACAAATTCATAATATCGCCAAATGAATAGTTTCTGAGAACGCAACATGGTAAAGCATTTCCATCTACGTCAAAATATAAAAAATTGTGATACTGCAGACATATTTTGTCAAAATGAGAGGCTAACCGCATAGGTAAACTATGATATCCGGAACTAATGACATATATCTTTTTTCTTTTTCCCCATTTACGACTTCGTTTGAAAATATCTCTAAACTTTTTTATTGGCAATCTGCTATACATCATGTCTGAAGGTGTATCCATTCTGATAAGGTTAACTATGGAGACACCTATACTGGAGGCAAATTCTAATATTTCATCAACTTGCTCTTTAGAAAAAACAATACTTTGTAACCGCAATTTAATACCTGAACCACACTCTTTGATCCGTAAAGCGAATTTCTTTATATTGCTTACAATTTTGTCATCCGCCTTATGACCCATCTCTGGAATAGGAACGCTGATAGTATCCAAAGAAAAAGTGACCATATCAACTGGACTACAAAGAATGTCTTCCGTGATTTCGTCACTAAAAAGATTTCCATTTGTTGTAAAATCTAGCAATGCTTTAGGATGTTTTTCTCTACACAGGTGCAAGTAGTTAATAATATTCGGGTTCATTAATCCTTCACCCAAACCACTTAGTGATATCTTTTTTATATTTTTTGGCAGTTCACTATTAATTTTCTTGAAAACATCAGGACTAATATGTTTGTCGCCAATTTTATATGCATATTTGTAACACATTTTACAAGTAAAATTACAATACGTTGTTATTTCGATTGAAACATTTTCAGTTTCAGCGCTTCTGTATAAAAACAACAATCGAAAAAAAGCCCTGATGTTTTCGGTAGTTTGAGTCAGAAAATTATTTTTTGCACTCATAATTTATATCACCATACGGTATTTTTAATAAACAAAACCAATAAATGACTAAAATAGTTATTACTTTTCAGTAAATTGAAAATGAGGATTTTCGTTAGCATAAAAGTGTTTAAAATACTTGTTGTTATAGTAGTACTCCATCATCTCTTCAGTGGGTAAGAACCGTTTTCTAAATTCAGTATACAGATCATTGTGTTCTTTATCTCTGGCTCTGTTTGTCTTTACTTCTACAAAATTGTTGCTACCTGGCACCATAGACGTAATCTTTGCCAGTTGTTGGTCCAAAGTTTCAAACTTGTAGACTATGTGTAGAACCTGTTTTCCTCTGATAGTGATTATTCCATCAGGGTCAGGTTTGTGTTTATATATATCTATCCCGTATACATTCATTTCAGTATCAAACCAGCTCATCGGTCCACGTACAGCAAACATTCCAAGGAGGGTGTGAAACCTTTGTGATCTTTTATTTTTTATTAACTTATTTACCAGATTGAAAAATGTTTTTTGTGCAAATTTAAGATCTGTTTCATGTGTTTCGGGAATTAGTTCACATTGAGGTACTAAATCAGAAAGGTTTTGAAAAAAGTTTGAAATCGCATGATCGAGAGGATCACGATATCCTGATATTACAGTTAAATGTTCCAGATTTTTTTGATTGCATTTGAGAAATTCCACTATCCTATGTGCTTTACCCGGATGATATGCAAAAGCATCTGCCGTTTTCTTTATCGCATTCTTGCCATTAGCAATCTCCATATATTTTTTGTGGTTTTCAGGATGAAGATAGTGTATATGTACAACCTGCGCTGTTTTATTTGATTTTCGGACACTTTCTTCAACTGATTTTGAGCCAACTCTACCTACCTGATGTACAAGGACAAGTTTTGTCTGTTTGGATACCTCTTGTTTACCTGTTTCTTTTGTTTCTCTCAATTTAAGATTGTTCATTTCAATTACTAACTAAGCTTATAGTTGTTAACATATTTCTTGTAGGATTAATTTTTGTTAACCAATCGTAATTTAAAGCTTTGAGAAATCATGTGTACTAATACCAGATGTATATCCTCTATTTGACCATAATTTTCACTATTTACTACTATACTTTCATCAACCTTAGGTTTTAATCTGCTTCCTTCAAAACCAATAAGACCTATTGTTATTGCATTATTTTTTTTGGCGCACTCTATAGCCTTCAAGATATTGGGTGAGTCTCCTGATGCCGTTATTGCAATGACGACGTCACCAGGATTGACTAAACTTTCTAATTGCTCTTTGAAAATTTCTTCATAATTAATATCATTAGATAGAGCAGTGACCAGCGCCATGTTATCATTTATACTTAACACTCTTAGCCGTTTCTTACCTTCAACAATAGTACCCTTACCCAAGTCGCATGCAAAATGAGATGCGGTTGAAGCGCTTCCACCATTACCCATAATAAAAATCTGTTTGTCGTCTAAATAGGCTGACCATAAGATATCGACTATTCGATCGATACTATCCGTATTTAATTTATCAAGAGAATATTTAAGGTTCTCTATGTATGATATTGTGAATGATTTTGGTGAGTTACATAGAATTGCCATTGTTTAAAATAGTTACTCCTTTATCAGTAAAACTAAAATCCAAGAATCCCAGGTTTTCAGCTTCCAAAGTGCTTCTGAGATTTCCCTGTTTGTCCTCTTCACAATAAAACATAAAATACCCACCTCCACCGGCACCGGCTATCTTACCACCCAGTGCGCCGTTTTGCATGGCAATGGCATAAATACGATCTAAATATTCATCTGTAATTCCACTACTCATCTTTTTCTTAGAATTCCATGCTTCATTTAACAGGCTTCCAAAACGTTTCAGATTACCTTCTTCAAGGGCTTCTTTAATACGGTAAGCGTTTTCCTTTACTTCAACCATCGCTTCAATAATGGAATTATCATTCCCTTTTATTGATTCTTCCTGACGTTTCAGAATCGTTGATGCCTGACGGGTTTTTTTTGTGAAAAAAAGCAAGAGGTTTTTTTCAAGACTTTTCTTTACATCAGGGTTAATCTTTACAGGTTCAACAGAAATATTTTTTTCTGAAAATTCAATAAAGTTTAGGCCTCCGTAAGCTGCAGCGTATTCATCCTGTTTACCAATCGGAAGGTCCAGAATTTCCCTTTGTATGAAATATGCATCTTCTGCAATCTGGCGTTGATTCAGTGATTCATTTTTTAATTTGGAACAGAGGAGAACAATATTTACCGTTACGGCTCCTGATGAACCCAGTCCGCTTCCTGGAGGTATTTCTGAAGCCGTAAAAAGATCAAATCCATGATACAAACGAAAATGTTTAATTACGGCGCTCGGGATATCAAAGCCTTCACCAAATTTTAGACTGTAAAAATCATCTACTGAAAGAAGAGACTGAAAGTCAGATGAAATCATCTGAATCTTTTCATCATCACGTGGGTTATAGAAGCTATAAAAATACTTGTTGATTGTAATGTTTACTACAGCGCCGCCATGTTTTTCGTAAAATCCCGGTATATCAGTGCCGCCACCGCCAAAACTGATTCGGACCGGAGCTCTAGTAATAATCATTTAGTTTAAATTTTCTTTATAAATATTGTGTTTACCTTAAAATTGCAATTGGCACAAAGTTTCAAAAGATTATTAACGATTCTTTAATCCCATATTTGAGATTCGAAACATCGAAGTAAATATTATTATTACACTTTTTTAACTTTGCGTTCTTAGCGTCTGCGGTGAACCTTCTTGTATATATGTTTCAAAACTTTTTAACCGTTCCGGTGTACCGATATCATAAAATCTTTCCCGTGTTACAAAACCGGCACATTCCTGTCTGGCTATATAGTTTGGAAAAATCTCCTGTTCAAGAGAAACCTCTTTTTCAAGAGGCATACTGTCTAAAATCTCTTTTTTCAAGGCAAGGACACCGGCATCCACATATTGAAGCATACTGTTGCCAGTTTCCTTTTCATACTGTGTTACCATCCTTTTGTTATCAAGAAATACGTTATTAGGCACTGAAGTTTCTTCCCTGTTGTTATACAAAACCATTAAAAGTGTTTTATCTACCTCAAAAAAATGGTTTTCAAAAGATGAATAGTTTATTGGCAAAAATGAATCACCGTATATAAGGTAGAAGCAATTCTCTAAATGTTTTCCTGCATTTTTTAATGCACCTCCTGTACCAAGGGGTTTTTCCTCAAAAGAGTATGTAATCTTCATGTCCCAAGGCTTACCATCACCAAAGTAACTTTGTATCGTTTTGCCCAGGTAGCCAACACAAAGTAGAATATCAGTTATGTTATAACTTTTCAGATACTGAAGCTGATATTCAAGATATGGTTTTCCCATAACCGGTATCATTGGCTTGGGAGTTTCCAGAGTTAATTGCCTGAATCTGGTTCCCAACCCACCAGCCAGAATTACCGCTTGCATTGGCATAGAATAAACACAATTTTTTAGAATTTAGGAATTATGGAATTAAAAGGTTTTCCTATCCCTCAATATAGTAATTACTATATAATGTCAGGAAATAATGTAAGCTAAAATCATGCCGAAATGAGATGTCTTAAGTGACAAAAAAAACATGCCTCAAGTCGTAGTTATATAACGACTTACATTTATTATTTATAAAGGAATGATTAGAGGTAGAGAAGCTTTCTATTTATTGATGTTTCATGCCGTATAACAAATCAACAATGTGTGGGAAAATGTTTCCAAATTACTTAATTGCCGATTGTATATTAGAGGCAGCGTCAGTTATTGATTTTACGTAAATTACATTATCTTCCTATCTGAATTTAATTTGTTCAATTAATGGTTTTAACACAAAGTTTTGATTTGTTTGAGATTCGCAATTGCGTCTTCGTTATCCGGATCCAGCTCAAGGGCCTTTTGAAAACACAATGATGCCTTTTCAATGTTATCTTGTCTGGAGTATACGAACCCTAGATTATTCAACACAATTGGGTTGTCAGGTTTAAGCTTGAGAATGTTTTTGAAAATTTCTTCTGCTTCTTTGAATTTATCCTGGTGGCAATAAGCCTCACCAAGTTTAGCCAGCAAGTCCAACCTGGATGCTGTTGAAACCAGTTTTTTTTCGATTAGTCTGTTGTAAAACCGGAATAGAAGTTTGTAATTACCTGAACCTATTAAACACTCACCAAGTGTAAGTAAATGTTCTGATTTATGGGGGTCTTTAGCTAACAGCTGTTTTGATATCTTTAAAGCAGACTCCCAATCCTGAAGATCGAGACTATCTGAATATTCGCTTTTATTTGAATCAATATTTTTTGTTTTTTGAATTGATTCGTTATTTGTATTTTCAAAAATTGACATTAATTCAGTCAACTCCAAATCTGCACTATAGATTTGGAATCCATTCAGGTTTTCGTCAATAACATATTTGATACCTGTAAGTTTTTCAAAACCTTCAACATCAACGTTTCCTTGTGCAAAGACTATAACTTTCGGATGACTTTTATGAAATATGTTTTCTTTTTGTTTTAGAAATTTAAACTTATAAATAGAACTTAAGAATCCAAAATAGGAAGGGTTCTTTTGATTATATGTATTTAAATAATCTTCTGTGTATTGACAAAATTCAGGTGTGAAATGTGTTCTGTCAGAATACATTAAAATCTGTGGCACATAACCACAAACCAGTATCTTGTCTTCAGGCTTTGTTGTTTTCTTTATGTATTTGCCAAACTGTTTCCACAATTTATAGTTATTTACCAATGCATCTCCCCAGACCTTTCTTAAAAACCCGTAAGGATCTTTGGAAAGAACATAGTATTTTCTATCTACCCGGATTGCGTCAATGAAAAGTAGTACAACCGCAAATATTCCTGCTACAGAGACCCCAGCAAGGATTCCATTCCCGGATAAATTGAAGAAAATTGTTTTTAAACCACAACCGGCAAATATAGCCAGCCATGGAACCATGTTCAACCAATAATGCGGAAAAAGTGTTTTTCGCATGAATATCGTCCAGATAGATGCCAGAAGACACACAAACAATCCAAGATATAAAAAGGAAAAATGATAAATAGAGAGTGAAACTATCCCGATAAAACTCAGGAATAGTATCGGATAGAGAGATCTGAAATTTGCATAAATAACTTTTTTCCTGATTGATTTGTCCTTAGTCCCTTGAACTTGAAATCTTGGGTAATATTTGTTGTATTTTCTAGGATTAATAGCAAAAGGTAGAGAATGTAACCACATGCATGTTAAATATTCCCAAAATGCATTATGCCTTAGCCAGAAATAAAAGAGAGGGACCAGGTTCACAAATAGAACTCCGGTTAAAAATAATAGATTAAATGTAACAGGGTGTGTTGTATTAATCAACATTAGGATAAAACCCGGTAAATATACAAGGGCAATTTGCTTGACCAGTACCGCATATCCAAACAAAATACCGGATAACAAAATAAGCGTACAGGAAAGCGAATAAGAACCAGGGTGTGATGAAATTAATATACAGAAAAGACTGGATATAAGAGGGAGACTTAATAACTGCTCAACTGCCCCCCAGTTGCCATCCAACCTTGGACTCCCAATGTAAAGGGAAAAGGCAATACTTCCTATAATTGCGGCCATCAATCCAGATAAGTTAAAGATGACCCAAAATAGAACAAATGAAGAAAATGAACAATAAAGGCACATAGCCCAGTAAAATGCTTTTGTATTTTCTTTTTTGAAAAAAAATTGTAAAAAAATGATGTGTGCAAGTTGTCCGATTGGGTGGGCGTAAATATCTTTATATAATGTAAATTTACCTCTCTTGATGTGATCTGCAACATACATAGCGCTAGCTTGGTCCTGACCATAAACACCGTTAAGGAATGGTATCCATGCGATAATACCAAAGGCAAAGATTAAGATACTGATATGATATTCCATAATTATCTATTTGGAAATTTAAAACATTAAGGAATTACGCAAATAAAAAGGATATTCGTAATGTTTAGATAATTGAAGGCGGTTCAAAGTAAGACCTATAGAATAGCTTGTCCTAAATTTTTTTTGTTTATTAATTAAAGAGATTTAATATGAAGAATACTTCTATCTAAAATGTTTTATTTTGTTCTTCCATCCTGATTAATAATACGAAATTGTATTATTTTTTCTATAATATATTTGAGGGAATTTGTGTCTTAATAGATTTTTTGTTGTTTTCAATTTCTCGGTTTAAAAAAGTTATTTCCTGTGCCAGATTTTTAGATATGTTCATAAGTCCGGAGATTACCATTGCAAAATGGATGTTAATTACCAGTAGAGAAATTAATATGAAGAATAAGACAATCTCAAACCATGAATCTGTTCTCAAAAGTTTCATAGATAAATCTATTGCACCTGGCCAAAACATTAAAACGAGAAATCCCAGGCCGAATACAAGCCAAATCCATGAAGCCCCGGTCTTGAATTTGCTGCCATAAATCAACCTGATTATTAAGAAAAACATCATGATTGATAAGAGCCTTATAACCAGGTATTTGGGTTCCATATTTATAAATTATTCAGAATTGTAATAAGTTTTTTATTTTAAAATTTAATGATAAGTTAAGAGAATTAATGTAACAACTTTACACCAGATGATATTATTGGCTTGATTTGTTTTTTATCGTATACCAAACTGCTCAATTCTTCTGAATCTTTATATATATTTTTCTTTCGTAGAATGGTAATCAGTATAGAAATCAGCATCTTGATTGTATAAATTACAGTCTTAAGCCCGGTCGTCATTGATTTGCCATTCATTCTATCATACATAATAACGGGAATTTCTTTCACCTTAAACCCGGCAAAGATCAGGGTTATTATCGTGTCCGCATCTGGATAGTCATATGGGAAATTATCCACCTTTGAAAAAAAATTGAATACTTTACGATTAAGGACTTGAAAGCCAGAGGTCGAATCACTTATCTTCTGCCTTGTAATTATACTTGCTATCTTTGAGAAAAACTTGATTCCTATTTTTCTTGCAATAGGAACATCGTAGCCCCCTCCTTTGAGAAAACGTGAACCGATAACAACGTCTGCATCCGATGATTCTAAAGCTGACAGCATGGGTTTAATAAACTTGGGATCGTGCTGCCCGTCTCCATCAATTTGTATGACAAGGTCATAGCCATTCTTGACAGCATATTTGTAGCCTGTCTGTATAGAAACACCGTATCCCATATTAAAAGGATGTACCAGCGAATCATAACCATTAAAAGAGACGATTTCCTCCGTTAGATCTTTTGAACCGTCTATTATCATCAGAACATCAATGTCAGGAACATACTTCTCCAGTCCCTGCAGTACCCTAACTATGTTCTTTTCTTCTTTGTACGAAGGTACTACTATCAAGGTTTTTGGTTTGTCCATTAATCACCTTCTTTTTCATAATAGATAAATTTTCTAATCTTTTTTTAATGCAACCTGCAAATTTGAGAAATTATGTAATCAAGTGTAAACTTCTAATTTTGCCGGCTTTTTATCTACTGATCGTGGTATTGTAGTGCTTTTCTCATAGTTGCCTGAGAGGATTTTGTTTATTCTTTGTAACTGTAATTCCAAACTATAATTCGTTTCGATAAATTTTCTATATTCCGTGGAATCGTAATTATTTTCATTGACCATTTGTACAAATTCAGGAATCGTGTTCCAGATATATTTGTCAGGATAGCTTTCCCTTGCTCCCACATAATTGTGAATTAGTGGTTTAAGACCGCATATCATAGCTTCCATTATGCCAACAGGGTGTCCTTCATGAATGCTGGTACATACAATATATTGTTTATCATCTAGCCAGGTATAAATATTTTGATTTTCTATCCATCCATCAAATTGAACGTTTTCTTCTAAACCCATCTCTTTTATCATCTGGTCAAAATAAAGTTGAATATATGCGTACTCAAATTTTCCACCAATAAACAGCTGGTAGCGATTGTCAGATTGAACAAGTTCTCGAAAGGAATGCAAAAGGAGTATTGGTCCCTTTCTGTCATTGATATATCCGAGGTAAGCGATATTGTAGCCTTTATCTTTTTGTTTAAACCTGAGTTTGTTTGGATTGATACCATTGGGAACAATATGGATGTTTTGAACAAGTTGTGGGAGACTGGGAATACGCTTAATAGCTGTCTTTTTAATATGTTCAGCTACAAAAATTAAATCGCTTATGTTTTCCCACTTTATTTTATCGAGGTAATCTGTGAAAACCTCGTATCTGTGTAATCTGCAGATTACTTGCTTGTCTTTAAGAATGTTTTTCGGGTGATTGGTTAGTGCCATTGCCAATTCATTTGCCCACTCTAGCCAGACAATGTCTGACCACATAATTGTTGAATCTACTTCTTGTACATTTGTGCTATAACACACCCTTACTTCATACTCGATCTTAAGAAAGTCAACAATGTTTCCTATAAATGATTCAAGTCCGCGTGGGCAGATAACAGCTATCTTGTGCCTGACTTGATTGGAAGCAAAAACATACTCTAAAAGATTTGTTATTTCTTCATCATCCGGATATTTATCAGCTATTTTCTCTAAAAGTGGTCCTGCTATGTGAAGTTGATCCAGACTACTGAGTAACTCTGCATAATTCACAATGGCGTCCTTGTAAAAAGGATCTATTTCTAAGGATTTGGTAAAATACTCTATAGCACTCTTTGCATTATTCTTTTGAATAGCAATAACACCAAGGTTGTTATACGCCTCTTTGCTATTTGTGTCATTTTCTGCTACTGACAGAAAAAACTGTTCAGCCTCGTCAATTCTGCCTTCAGCAAAAAGTGATTCACCCTTTGCGACTATGTTGTCCATTTAAATATCCTTGTATCAGATTATTAATCCTATAAATTATTTTATAATCAATATCATTTGCTTAGCTCTGCAGGAACTCTATCTGCAGACAGGGAAACTGCTATGCGTTCATTACAAGTTCTTTGAATTATCTTGTCTATACAATCCAATTGATTTTCCAAGATATAATTAGTTTCTATAAATCTTCTATATTCAGCAGGATCAAAGCTGTCTTCAGTAGTCATCTTTACAAAATCAGAAATTGTGTTCCAAATATATTTTTCCGGATAAATACCCCTTGCCCCAACAAAGTTATGAATGAGGGGTTTCAGTCCTTTTGCCATAGCCTCCATCAGCCCAACCGGATGGCCCTCAAGTACACTTGCACAAACAATATATTGCTTATCTTCAAGCCAGGAATTAATATCATTGATCCATCCGTCAAACTTGATGTTTCTTTCCAAGTCCATTTCCTGCATCATTTGTGAAAAATAAAAATGGTATCTAGGATCCTGAACTGCGCCAGCTATAAACAGCTGATATTCATTGTCTTTTATAACGAGTTCTCTAAAGGCATGCAAAAGAAGCATAGGCCCTTTTCTGGAGTTAAGACTGCCCACAAAGGCAATGTTTTTACCTCTGACAATATCCTTTAAGGAAAACTTTGCCAAATCAATTCCGTTGGGAATAATGTGGATATTATTAACCAGTTTCGAAATATCCGGGACTTGTTGAATAACGATATCCCTGATATGTCGTGCAACAAATATCAGGTCACCGATGTTTTTCCAGTTTATCTTTCGTGCAAAACCTTCAAAAGCCTCATAGCTGTGTAAACGACAGATTACATGTTTGTCCTTTAAAATATTTCCTGGATGATTGGTTAGTACTATTGTTAATTCATTTGCCCACTCTAGCCAGACAATATCAGACCATGTGATTATTGTCTCTAATTCCTGTACATTTGTGCTGTAGCATACTTTTACTTCATATCTTGTCTTTAGGAAGGCAACAATATCACCTAGAAATGATTCAAAACCCGGTGTACAGATAACCGCTACTTTAGATAGGTTTTTATTTACAGAAAGTATTTCCTCAAGAATATTTGTTATTTCTCTATCAGTTGGATCGTTTTGAATTATCTTTTCTAAAAGAGGAATTGCCAGCTGTACTTGATCCAGAGTGCTAAGCAAATCAGTATAATTAATAATGGCGTCTTTATAAAAAGGGTCAATCTCCAGAGACCTTGTGAAATAATCGATAGCGCTCTTTGCGTCATTTCTTTGAAAGGCAATTGCTCCCAGGTTATTATAGGCTTCCTTACGGTTCAGGCCTTTTTCTATTAAAGCAATGAAGAGTTGTTCTGCTTCTAAGATCTTACCGCTGGAAAAAAGTGACTCGCCTTCATTTAAATTAATTTCCATTGTCGTTAAATTTTGTCAGTATATTTAATATAACTTCTGAAATGCTTAAGATAAATTCTTTGTACCAGCAATAAGATACGCTAAATTCATGCCTAACGCCTCATTTTCTTAAGACTTTTGACAATGAAAGGATGCTTCTGTAAGTCGTAATTTTACAGGTGCTTAGGAGTGGTTATTACACGTAAGATTTAAATAATGGATTCTCAATTAATCATCGTATTGATATTGTATATTATTTAAACGCTATATGAGAAAAGAGTTCCCACGAACAGTACTGAAAAAGCCTCATAAACTCTCTGGACACGAGCCTCTATTTGTTGCGTCTGGGTTGTACTAAAGAAACGTGATTGTTTTTTTTAAGTTTTTTTCAGATTGTGTTAGTACGAATTGCGTTATGGCTAAGACTTGAAGATCCCGACCAGGTTCTATTCCAGATATAAGTTACATTGATTTAATCAGAACAAGCTTTAGATATTGGTTGGATCAAGATGACGAATGTCATCAAGAAGCTGTTTGATTTCTTTATCTTCCGGGTTTAGCTCTATAATTTTCTCCAGTAGGGGAATCACTATCTGTAGTTGATCTAAAGACCTGAGTAGGTCAGTATAATTTACAATGGTATCTCTGTAAAGGGGGTCTATTTCCAGAGATCTTGTGAAATAATCAATGGCTTTCTCTTTATCATCCTTTTGGAAAGCAAGTACGCCAAGGTTGTTGTAGGCCTCTTTGCTGTCTGGGTGTTCTTCTACAATTGACAAAAAACATTTTTCCGCTTCTTCAATTTTACCTTCGGTGTATAGTGTTTCACCTTCATTTAGTTTATTGTTTATCATTTTTTTTAATCTCCATTAGAAAGCAGCATTTTACTTTACTATAAATATGAGTCCAACCTGCCTTCCTAACTTACAGTTAATATATAGAGCAATAGTCAACTTCCTGTGGAAGTCTAAGCTCTTCTTCAATTTTATTATTAGATTGTGTTTTGCAGTCATTGCAAGCATCATCGTCATTATGGATTTCAGGGCTGCTACCACAATTACATTCAAGGCATTTAATGCCACCATCAAATTTTTGATATTGTTTACTACAGTTATTACAGATAGAAAGATCATTATCAAAGTTGAGGCGATTGCCGCATTCGCACACCCAACCTGCAATTCCTGCAGGATTTCCTAACACCAATGCATGGTTAGGCACATCTTTCGTAACAACAGCGCCTGCGCCAATAAATGCACTACTGCCAATAGTATTGCCGCAAATGATTGTAGCGTTGGCTCCGATGGTTGCGCCTTTTTTAACGAGAGTGTTCACAAACTCATGCTTTCTGGAAATTTGACTACGGGGGTTTATAACATTTGTAAAGACCATGGAAGGGCCGCAAAATACATCATCTTCAAGAACTACTCCGGAATACACTGAGACATTGTCTTGTATCTTTACATTGTTGCCAATTTTTACATCCGGTGAGATAACAACATTCTGTCCTATATTACAATTATTTCCTATTTGTGCTCCTTCCATAACATGGCTAAAATGCCATATCTTTGTTCCCTTTCCTACCAAACTTGTTGTGTCTACTATAGCGGTTTCATGGGCAATGAAAGGCTTTGGTTGGTTATTTCCGTTAAGTTTGACAGCAGTGCCATGATGTATTAATGATTCCTGGCAAGCGTTCAAAATTTTTAAAACTCTTATTCCGTTAATACCGTCTGAAATTGGTGTTATATCAGATTCTATACAATTTAAAAAATGTTTACATTCAGCTTTAAGCGGTTCATAATTATCAATTGGAATAAAAGTGATTCCATTTTTACGTGGAACAGGTTGCCGGTTAATCCACTCAACTCCTTTGTCGTGTATCTGTAATTTGCCCTGGTTTACGGTATCATCAAACACTGCCATTTTTTTATCACCTACGACTATTAGCTTCTGTTCTTTGTCAGGGTGAAGCCAACTGACAAATATATGTCCTTTAACTCCACTCTTGAATGAAAGCATTGTAGTTGTTACGTCTGCTATATCATTATTCAGATAGTTACCACCCTGTGCTATGACCTGACTGGGCATTTCATCTAATAGATGTAATATAGCTGAAATATCGTGTGGGGCAAAGCTCCATAAAATATTTTCCTCACTACGGATTTTTCCAAGGTTTAGACGATTTGAATAAATATAGTTGATCTTTCCCAATTCACCGGAATTAAGTATTTCTTTTAGTTTTATTATTGCAGGATGATAAAGAAGGATATGCCCTGTCATTAATTTGAGATTTTTGTGTACGGCTAATTTTTGCAGTTCTTCCGCGTCACTCGCTAGCAAAGCTAAAGGCTTTTCAACAAAAATATGCTTGTTGGCCAATAATGTCATTTTTGCCATTTCAAAATGTGTCTCTGCCGGAGTGGCGATGACTACAGCATCTATAGCAGGATTTTGGAGTACATGTTGAAATGAACTCTGGGATTCGGTTTCCGGATATTTTTCCCGTAATGAATGAAGAGTGGGGGCGTTACTGTCACAAACCGTATGAAGCACACCTAATTCATTAAAATTGCGGACTAAGTTTTTTCCCCAATAACCTGTTCCAACTACTGCAATGTTAGTCATGTTTTTTTCCATCAATAAAGTTTAGAGTTATTTAAATCCTGTAGCCTATTTTTTACTTGATGCAAATCAGGATCTATTTCTAATGCTTTTTCCCAGAAAGACTTTGCTCTCTCATTATCATTTAATTTGAGGAAACACATTCCCAGTACATCCAATGCTTCTGTGTTTGAAGTGTCGATGTTGTGAAAACGTTCAATCAGTGTTACCGCTTCTTCAGTCCTTTCCATGTTAAATAGTAGTTTCCCCAAATTTAATAAGGCGCCGGGATTATCTTTATCTATTTCCAACGCTTTTGTAAAATATAATTCGGAATCGCAAAAAGACTCTCCTAAAAAATATACAATTCCCAGATTGTTATAATGTTCCGGGTCTTCCGGCTCCAGCTCAATGAGCTTTTCCAAGTTTTTTATAGCCTCTTTTATTCTTTGTTGTGAAGCTTGAAGTATTCCAAGGTTATGGTAACTTTGGGGGTAAAGCGGATCTAATTCTACTGCTTTTAAGAAATTCTCTTCTGCTTTTTGTATTTCTCCTTCTTTAGCGAAACGTGTTCCGGCCTCATTAAGCGAAATAACCGACTCAGCTTCTAAGAAGTTAATCTTTGTAAGGATGTTATCTGTGTTGCCCATAAAGACTCCTTTATCGTCTACAAATTAAATTATTGACAGTTTGGTGGTTTACGCTTCTATTAGTGACATATGAATTTGCGTTGAGGCCTTCTGCTTGTTTCTCGTATCTAGTGAATAGTTCATGAAGTTTTTTGAAGATTTTTGAGATTTCTTTGCTAATTGCCGTGTTAAGCCTCTGTTTCACCGGAAGTTTCCATGACATCTTGAATTCACGTGACATACCGGGATTCCCAATGTATTTCGGATCAAGATGGTATCTGGTATATACGTCTTTAGAAGAGTATTTTTTATTAGTTTCATTATTAACAAAATCTGTTGACCCATGTAAGTCCGCTAACATTTGGAATGTCTTCAGACTGTCAGGTCTATGAATTAAAATGGCCAATCTGCTTGCTTCTAAGTGTGTAATTGTAAGTATTGATTTTCTAGTTTCAGTACGTTCAATAATTTCCATTGGTATTATTCCATTCCAATCATTGGAGAAACCTTCTACTACGTATTGACGACCATCTTTGTCCGTAAGTTGATACCATACGTGTGCTTTTGATATTCCTGTTTGATTGTCAATTACCCACCCCCAGACAATCTCAGCGTTTTCTTGTTTTGGAGAGAGATGTGAGAAGAAAAGAAATACCGCGTCTTCACAATCACCCTTTTGCAATTTGGTGGTTTCTGGTGGTGTTTGCCAGATATCATACTTGGCAGCTTCCGACTCGTATTTAATATTAAAAGCTATGTCCTTATAGCCTTCGTAAATATCAGTTCCGTTATTAAAGGATTCTTCACACCATTCCTTATATAAAAGATTGTCTTGCAATGCCTCCACATCTTCAAGGTCTGGGCATTCATCCCTAACAGGTTTGTAACCAGGCTTAGAGTTTGAATCTGCCCAGCAAAATCGCTCGACAGTCTGGACGGTCTCTACTTTATCAAAAGCAAATGATAGCTTCATAATATTCAATATTATTGAAGAACAAACTAGACCGGTAATTAATGGAATATTTCCTGTTTTCATGTTCATATTTTTTATAAAACAAAGAAAACCTCAAAGTTATAGGTTTCAAATATGTCTTTGTGCTTATCAAATTGCTTGGCTTAATTGTAAAAAAAAATTCAAAACGGATAGGTTGCATTTATTATATTATTATCGGAACAATTTTATTAACCTTTGTAAGATTATAATGTCATCTTAATCTTACCGACTTACACAACTATTAGCTAAAACCATGCCCAAAAAAACTATTTTGAACCGGATAAGTCTTTTCTAATAACGATGTTTGGTAAGTATGGGTATAGCAATGGCTTGAGTGTGGATATGCTGCTGGAATATTTAAAGTCGTTTGCATATAAAAATTATTTGTTAATTATTTTGTATGATTTCTATGCAAATTAGCAGGAAAGACTTTCCGTGATGTATCAATAAAAGACTAAAAAGAAAAAATATTTAGGATTAGATGCCGACTTGTCCCCGCCAGAATACATGTTGGACTGGCGAACGGTACTACCGAGTGGAATGGAGAATCTATTTTTCTTTGTCAATTATATAATGATGTATTGGGTATTTATCATCATTTAGGATAAGTTGTTTTGCCATTTTGTTTGCAGGATTATAAATAATCGGCGCTCGTAAATTAGTCCTGATTGAAGATATGGATTGTGGTACCACCATGAGTGTAAGAACAATGGCATCTTCAATTCTCTTTAGCTGAATGTCTTCAAGATCGTGAGCTTGAAGTTTAATAGAATAATTCTCATCAACAGAGTACGGTGATACAACGGGAAATGCGATGTCCAGGTTATCAACTGATTGTAGCCAGAATGTAGGGAATATTGATTCATTTTCTAATAGAAGATATTGTTTGTAATTATCAAAACCTAGAATCGGTTTTGAGAAATTAATTATTTCTTCCTCTTTCGCTTTTATTTCGCCGAACAGACGTGTTTTTAGTAGCATGGCATTTCTAATAGATTTCAATAGCATTGATATTATTAATTATCACACCATTTGAAATCTACACCTTTATCAATAAATTATAAAAATAATCTTTATTTTTTTCTGGTTAGGATGGAAATAAAATTAAAAATTTTTTTACCTGTTGGTTCTCAAGCAAGCATGGTGTTATAGATAATCCAAAATAGAAGTCCTAAAAATATATGAACTTGATGCTAATGATGCTTCATATATACTTTGCTGTTCTGTAAGTTTCAAAATTGTCTCAGCTATGTCTGCACTTTCTGTTGAAGCTAATGTTTCTCGAAGTGAAAGCTTTGTTTGTTCAATCCTATTACTTGAAAGTTCCAATGTGCTGGCAATACTACCAGCTTTTGCTATAGAGTTTCGAATATTTCCTGCCGCGGTTTCTAAATTGTCCAATTCAGCACGAGCAAACGTGAGTGTTCCGTCCGCCAGATTGTCTCTTACTCTGATAATTGCTCCAAAAAGGTCTTTGTCCATAAAAATCTCAGCTCCTGTTTGGTTAACTTGTGCGTTTGTATTTGGTCCGATGTTGTATTCTGTTTTTTCTCGATTTCCATTATACGTGACACTATCTATTTCGCCCTTTGAGTTACGTGTTATTTCAAAAGGTTTGGTTGTTGTTTCTGTTCCGGCAAAAACAAAACTTCCCAATCGTTTAGAATTTGCGCTTTGTAGTATTGTTTCTAATAACTGATTGATTTCACTTGCATTTATGTTTCTTGTTTCCTGGCCAGCGGTATCACTGACCCCCTGCATTGTTAATTCTGTTATTCTTTGTAAAACATCAGCTACAGTGTTTAGGCTTGATTCATTAAAACTTAGTGCGGATGTTGCAGTTTGAATATTTGAGGCATATTGGTCAAGTCTGAGGTCATCGGAACGTAAGCTTAAAATCTTTCTTGCACCTGCGGCGTCATCTGATGGGCGGTTTATCTTCTTTCCGGTAGAGATATGCTCCTGTAGCTTGTTCATGTTCGATGTGCTTTTTAGAACACTTGCAAGCGTTGAATTTACGAAAGTTTCAAGGGTCACTCTGGTTGTCATAAAAGATCCTTTATATTAAATACCCATAAGAATTTTGTTCATTTCACTTATTACCGATACATATCTCGCAGAAGCTTGAAATGCTTGTTGGAATCTCATTGTATTTATCATTTCTTCGTCAATAGATACTCCAGATATCTCCTGCCTACGATTTCCCAGATTAGTAAGTATCGTCTGGAAACTCTCTTTTGAACTATTTTGTGCAGTTGTTTCAATACCCAACTGAGCCACGGATCCATGTAGGTAATCACTAAAAGTCGTGCTGTTGGTTAATGAAGAGTGTTGCAAATCAATTAGCCTTAGAGCATTTGTGTTGTCTCCTGGCGAGCTACTGGAAGCTACTGCTATCCTCAATATATCGTTTGCAATATATTGAGACACATCGATACTTGATGCATCGTTTCCCTCAAAAAAGGTATTTAAACCTAAAGATGTAAGAACATTGCTAGTATCCGGGTCGCTTACTACGTCAAATGCTAAAGTTTGATTCAAAACGATATTACCATTGCCAAAACTTACGGATACTCCATCCGCAATAGCCAGGGGATCTCCTTGTGTATAAGAGGAACCGACATCAAGGGTTGTTATAACAGTGCCTAATGCGTCTGTTACTTCGATCTTGGCCGAGCCTTTTCCTATCTCACCGTCTACTCCAGCATCAACAACAGTTAAAGTAAAAGTATCATTATCATTTCCTGTGTAGTATCCAGAGAGGGTAGTTACAGCAGAACCAATACTACCTGGGTTGGTGTCTAATTCTTTAGAAAAATTGAATGTATAGCCACTATCAGCAGAAATTGTTAGAATACCATTGTTATTGTTGGCAGCAATGTCTGAAAGGGCAGTGATTTTTGCTGTTAGTGTATTGAGTGTCTCGTTTGAGGCAATACTAATGTTGTTCTTTGTGATTTCCCCTGTCGAACTATTTACCACTGTTACATATAGGTTACCTGTAACTGGTTCAAAAGGGAGTCCTGTGGCTGTTAATAAGTCGTCTGCGTCATTAACGGGGTTTATACTGGTAAGTGTAGTAAAGCCTCCATTTAACCCTACACCTTCACTGTGGATGTTATTTACTTCTTTGATAAAACTGGCAGCCAGGGTATCAATGAACTGTTTGTATTTAGGTATAGTTACATTTTGCATGTTCATCAGACCATCCAGCTTACCACCATTTATGTTTTCAGATGATAAACCATGTATTTTGGCTATACCATCTCCCACAATTGAGGTTGTTATTGTTTCATGATTTTCGGCGTAAACAACTAATGAACCGCCTAACAGAATGTCGACAGCGCTGTTTCTGTTGTTACTTATTACTCTGATATCACTCAATTCACTTAGGTCATTTATTAGTCGATCCCTCTTATCCAACAAGTCATTTGCGTTTTCTCCTGATGTACCAATCTCAATTTCATTTATTCTTTTGTTTAAGGAAGCGATCTCACCGGTTATACTGTTTAGTTCTGATACGCTGGCTTCTATCCTTTGACCGGCATTTATAGTTAGGTTTCTGAATTGATCATTCAATGAACGAAAACCTTGAGTTGCAAGGTTTTGAGCGTCCTGTAGTAGTTGATTCCTTGCACTGGTATCTCCGGGATTTAATGACAAATCTTGAATACTGTCAAAAAATTTCTCTAGCATGGAATTTAAACTGAATTCAGACAGTTCATTAAATATGGATTCTATATTTTGCAACATGTCACTTTGCACTTCAGCGCTGCCATACATCGATTTGAAACTGTTTATTTGAGAGTCAAGTAGATCATCCTTGATTCTCAAAATTTCTTTTATTGATACTCCGGAACCAACAGGGCCATATGGAGTGATGTCGGGCGTTCTGGCTTCAAGAGAGAGTGATTGTCTACTATATCCCGGAGTATTTACATTGGTAATATTATGCCCTATAGTCTTAAGAGCACTTTGTGCTGTTAATAGCCCGGAAAGCCCAATTGATAAATCTGATGAA
>JAAETN010000436.1 GCA_024228355.1 Maribacter sp.
AAAGAAAAGTTTCTTAAAGTCAGCAAAGACTGTAAGCCTATGCACACTGCTAAGCCGTATTTTAGGTCTGGCAAGGGACATTATATGCGCAAGCTTCTTTGGTACCAGTTTGGCCTGGGATGCTTTTGTAGTTGCATTTAAGATTCCAAATCTGTTCCGCCGACTTTTTGGTGAAGGCGCATTGAGCGCTGCCTTCATTCCGGTATTTACGGAATATCTTGAGACCAAAGACAAAAAAGATGCCTGGGAGCTCGTTAATGTAACGGGAACATTACTCTTCATAATTCTTGGAAGCCTGGTCATACTGGCCGAGATTACGTTTTCCGTTATTCCCTCTGTAGTTTCGCTTAATCAAAAATGGGATTTGGTCTTAAGCCTGCTCCTGTTAACATTTCCGTATGTGTTGTTTATATGTATGGTAGCGTTCGCGATGGCAATCTTGAATTCACTCAAACATTTCCTCACGCCAGCTCTCGCTCCTGTCGCACTGAATGCTTGTTGGATATTAGGGGTAATATTCCTTACACCTTTATTCGGAAGCACATTGGACAATAAGATATTTGGAGTTGCCATTGCCATCCTGATAGGAGGTATGATTCAACTGGCAATGCAGTTGCCGGTACTAAAAAAAGAGCGAATAAGCTTCAGGTTTTCATTAAACTTTTCACATCCCGGACTAAAGCGCATTATGGCCTTGATGCTACCCATCATCTTTGGTCTGGCCGTAGTTCAGATTAATGTATTAATGGATAGTCTTATTGCGATCGCCTTTGCTAAGCCACCGGGTAGCTCTGAATTTTTTTCTATAGCAGGAAAAGCAATACCGTATCCTCTGGAAACTGGCGCCGCTTCAGTTTTGTATTATGGAGACAGGTTGATTCAATTTCCACTGGGAGTATTTGGGATTGCAATGGCAACTGCCGTATTTCCATATTTTTCATCATACGCTGCACGTAAAGACTGGACAAGCTTTACAGAGACACTTAATCAGGCAATAAGGGTTGTGCTATTTATCGGCATACCAGCGTCTTTAGGATTGATATTATTACGAGATCCGCTTGTTGAGTTAATTTATGAGAGAAACGCGTTTACCGATGAATCAACTTACAGAACGGCTAAAGTCATTCTCTTCTATTCTTTTGGAGTATGGGCATACTCTGCTTCACATGTAATAATAAGGGCTTTTTATTCCATGCAGGACACGGTAACTCCCGTAAAGATTGGCGCTGCTATGATAGCTCTCAATCTTACTCTTAATCTAACCCTCATATGGTTCCTTCAAGAAGGAGGACTTGCGTTGGCAACGGCCACAAGTGCAATAATCCAAATAATAATTTTGTTTTCCCTCCTCCACAAAAAACTCAAAATTACCGGTCATAAACAAATTTTTTTGTCAGCTCTTAAAACTATAATTGCAACATTATTTATGTGCGTTACGTGCTGGATAACGCTGAAAATAGTCCCCACCGGTAAAGGCGAACTTATAATCAAATTCGCGAGACTTTTAATACCTTTGACAGCATCCCTCGTAGCATTCTTTACTGTCTCATTTCTGCTGAAATCAGAAGAATTAAAATATCTCTATACTTCACTACGAATGAAAAGACAGTAAGAGTTTTTATACTTCTTTTTGTTAAGTCATTTGTTTATAATCCTTAAAACAAATTTTTAAAATTTATATAAACAAAATAATGGCAAGAGGCCTTTCGAAATCTCCAACAAGCAATAAACTTTCCGTAACTTTTTTCCTAATAATGATGGCGGTCGCATTCTTCATTTCTTGTGCCAATTTCTACGAAAGGACAAGTTTTACCCCCAAAAACACTGTAAGACATTACAGTGGTAACGAGGAGGACTCCAGCGACGAGTCAAATTACGAATATAACGAAGAACTTATGCAGGAAGGATTTTACTTTCCAAAGACATATAGAGAGATTCTTGAAATTACCCATGTTCATGCATTTATGATGCCGCTGATCATATTTGTTATGTCACGTATACTTTCTATGACACTGATACGTAACTGGATAAAAATTACTATTTACAGTACCGCCTTTGTCGGTGTCATAATGAACCTTTCCGGGCTCTGGCTGGTAAGGTTTACGTCAAAAGTATTTTCCATATCAATAATAATTTCATACTTCCTTCTTGGTATCTGTTTTGTGGCCCTCATTTCCATACCTATATACGAAATGTGGTTTAAGCCAAAAGAGACAAATATGTGAGTTTGAGAATCTTCTATTGTTCTCCGAAAAGATAGTAATAAATAAAACAGGGTGGTAAAGTCGGG
>JAAETN010000437.1 GCA_024228355.1 Maribacter sp.
CCCTATTTTTCCCCCTATTTCATCAGATTTAGTATCTTTATATGGTATGCAAGTTTCATTTGATTTAAGAAGGGACAAGGTTGATAAACACGGGCTAATGCCTGTTAGGGCTTTGATTACGTTCGATGGGTTTCGAATTCGAAGGGTAGTAAAGGAAGTAAAATCTGATTCAAAACATTGGAATGCGAAAAATGAACGGATAAAGCCGCCTTTAAAATCGGAAGCATATAATTACCATTTAGAGTATAATGATAAGATCGAACGTTTCGAGCAGAAGGCAAAAGAAATATTTCGGTTTTACCATATTAATGAAATCGCACCGACCAAGGAAGATTTTCTAATCCGCTTCGACTCCGACAAGGGTATGAATATCTCAAATGATTTTGTGAAATGCTTTGATGAATTTATCGAGACGGGCAAACTGACCAAGGCTGAACGAACTTTAAAATCCTATGTAACCGCTCTAAATGTTTTTAAGGATTTTAGCGAGAAACAGGATTACACTTTGCGCTTTGATACCATAAACAATGAGTTTTTTATTAAATTTCAAGAGTTCTGTTTTTACGTAAAACAAACCAAGAACAATTATTTTTCAAGATTAATTACCACATTGAAAACATTCATGAGGTGGGCCATGGAGAATGGGTATCATGAGAACGTATCTTTTTTAAAGTTCAAAGCTCCCGAAGAAGAAATAGAGGTTATCTATCTGACCCTTGATGAATTGATGGCACTTTATAATTATAATTTCAAAACGGAAAAGTTAAGACGGGTTAGGGATTTTTATTGCTTTGGATGCTTTACGGGTCTGCGATTTTCCGATTTGAAAAATCTCCGACCTTCTAATATATCGGAGAATGAAATCAAACTGAACATTCAAAAGACCAAAACGATTGACCATCGCATTCCCTTAAATGAATACGCCAAAGCTATTTTGAAAAAGTATGAGGATACTATTTGGGAACCGTTGCCCGTAATCTCCTCACAAAAATTCAATAAGTTCATAAAAGAATGTTGCCAAATCGCAAAGATCGATACGCCAACTTCGATTACTCGATATACTGGCACAAGAAGATTAGATAAGACCGTTCCGAAGTATGAACTCATTACAAGTCATACTGCTCGTAAAACTTTTGTGACCAATAGTTTGGTTTTAGGAATGAAAGAAATGGTAGTAAGAAATATTACGGGTCACAAAAAAGAGGAAACCTTTAGACGGTATGTTAAAATTGCTGAGAGCCTTAAGCAAGAAGAAATGTCAAAGGCATGGGGCAATATTTAAGCAAATAATCTGCTGACCTTTCTAAATAACACTGATTTGTAAAAACCTCTACTTCAGGTATCAGTATAAGATTTCCCGTAAAAAAGCGTTTGAATAGAACGATTCTTAGACGCAAACACGCGGCGGAACATGCTCTTTTGTAACAAATTTGTTTTTTGGAACAGAGAAAATTGATTTGACGCGGGGAAAACTAAACAAGCTTGAATAACTGCCTAAACATACAAGAAGCCTTAGACCCTATTAAGTTGTTTTTCTTCAGCGACTTTCAGACCAAAGAGTTTAAAGAGTATATCCGATTGAAGATAAGACGACTTAGTCCATATCAGTTTTATCATTTTTTGGCTTGGCTACTTGAAAATGTAAAGGATGATGCGATATTATCAAATCTTGATGTCCTTTTCGATTTTTCAATATTGAATCCTAAGAAATATCTTCCAACGGAAGAACAGACTTCGAGTTCCAATGATCAAACCGTAAAGGGCGCATTTCTCCCCGACCTATTTGAAGAGGATTGTATCGAGTTTTTTCATATGGATTTTGGCACCATGAATTTCTTGCATGAGGGTATGATTTCGTCAGACCGGATACACAGGTTTTTGTTTTATTTTAAGGCAAGAAAAGCTATCAATAGACCTCAAGTAAATTATGAACGATTATTAAACTTAATGTCGCTAGAGGAGCGGCTTTGCTTTCCTGTATATAGTTTTCCCGATCTGGATACTATTTCGTTTTATGGCCATGCCCTTAACTTTTTAAAAAGATGTGTTGATAGGGAAGCCGAAGGGTTAAAATATTCATTAACAGAAGAAATCGAAAAAGAAGGAAATAAAATCAAGAAACTGTTTATCGGAAAAAGAATGCAGGAATTGCCTTATGCTATAATGGATAGGTCGGTGTTATTGTGGCCTATGTTGGCCGGTTTTGAAATATGGAAGCGATTGGTCATCGATGCTTTAAAGAATAAGGAACTTTTCAATGTGCTAAAAACCAAGCTTTTGTTTTCGATAGAAGAACTTAAAGAACTTCTTGGAGAAGACTATTTTCAAAATGTTACGGCTAAAAGCAGGGGCTATATGATTAAGGATGAAGAGACGGGAAACAACTTTCTCAAATCGTATTCTCCGCCAATCGTACAATCGACCTATTTTTCAGACTGGCTTAAAAATCTAAAAGTAAAGGATTTGACCCTCCCTATAGAAAAGGAAATAGAGGATACGCCCAAAAATCAAATTATTATCTCGAAAAAAGGGTCGCAAAGAAGATTAAAGAAAGCCCTTACCGAATTTTTCAGCTACTTGAAATTAAGGGTCGATGATGAACATGAAAGAGCAATGGAAAGTTTCTTATATCGAAATTTTTCCTTTGAAAATGATGACAAAGTAGACTTTTCAAAACGTACGGTCAACAACTTTGGATACAAGCCTTTGGATTTTATACCCGCTAAACACGCCAAGGATTTTGCCAAACTACTGCTTTATTTGTCGGACAAGAACTATTTGCACAGTAACAAAACACAGATTATCCGTACTCTGGACGAGGACATTCACGAAAAAAACGGTAAAGATGGGTTTAGTTATAGTTCTTTAATACGGATTCCAAGTGACGAACACCATCTTTTCCCTGATAGGGAAATTAGAAGACGCATACGATCTATTCTTAAAATAGATGATTAATTGCACTACTTTCCCGTGGTTTATGTATTGATTGCCACAGTGTAGGCACATATTAGCCCACGCTATGCACTAATCTCAAAGGTGCAAGCCTATTATCCGAATTTATCCTCAATTTAGTTAACGAGCATTAAGCTCGGTTTAAATACGATAAAGATGGGAAATGTACTTTTTTATACGCACACGAAAGAGGATTTGAAAAGAACCGTAAAAATGGTCTTGGAAGAATTACGAAAAACTGAACTTATAAACGAAACTTCGATAAATCCGGAAGATGATCGGCTGAGCCAACAAGAGGCTGCTAAATTTTTGGGTATCTCCGTTACTTCATTGATAAGTTGGAAGAAGAAAAAAATCGTTCCTTACTACCAAATCGGGAGGTCTATATTTTTTTCCAAAAAGGAATTGCTTGATCTTGCTCGCAAAAATGCCTTTGTACGAAAGTCCAGATATTGATTTTTTCTCACATCTTTATCGATTTTTTCACTACAATTTTGGTCCCGTAAAACGTCAATTAACGAAACTACTAAAAGAGACCACGAATGAGACTCTCTATCAGAAAGTTATCCGCTTCGTGAAAACCATCCCATTAAACGTTCGTGGCCGTTGCAGAAGTAGTCCGTGCACAAGATAAGGATGTAATCAGGCCGTTTTCAGGGAGTCTTAATAAGAAACTGTCTAGGTTGGATATGCTGGTAAAAAGCAATCAGGTTGACTTGTAGGGCGCTCATAATGGTCCTTAAAATACCGATGGAGGGTTTCCCTCCCCCTTTCTTTAGGTATTTTTTCAGGTTGAAGGCAACTGCCGCCATGAGCATGACCTTATGTGCGCCGGCCTTGCCCAGTACTCCTATTTTTCTCAGACCGTAGAACTGTGTCAGACTACCGAACACGGGCTCCACCGTACTTTGCCTCAGGTTTTTCATTCGTTTACCCCTTTCGCTGTGCTGTCTGGCGTAGGCCCTCAAGTATTGTTCGTCATAGATTGTTCTGGTGATTTTTTTGCATTTGGTATTCGGCACGCATTTGGATTTCATAGGACAGGCCTTGCAGTCCTTAGGTGCCGCCCAATAGCATTTCAGTACACTACCGCCTCGGTTGGTGCGGAACCCCTTGAAAGGTATTGGCCTGTTCATCTGGCAATTGTATTCGTCCTTTTCCTTGTTGTATGGAAAACCGTCTATCTTGGGTTTGTATTTCCCGAAAACGGGTATCCACCCTGTAATCTTCCTTTGTTCGAGAAAATCGTAGTTAGACCCATTGGAATAACCTGCGTATCCTATGGTTAAAACAAATTTTCTTCCATAAATATTTTCTATGGCTATGCGGCGTAGCGCATGATGTCCACGTAGGGCGTTCCCCTTTTGGCCACTGCAAAGACCCTTGCCAACAGCTTGTTCCTAATGATGTTCAAGGTGCTCATCTTGTTCTTTCCCTCCTTGAGCCTCCGTTCATAATAGGCCCTCATCTCCGGGCTGTACTGTATGGCTGTTAAGGCGCACATATGGATCAATACCTTGCCCTCTTTCCTGGCCAGATGGCTGACCTTTGTCCTTCCCTTTATGCTGGTCCCTGAGCGGTATGGGTAGGGTGCAATACCGATATAGGAGGCGAACTTTCTCCATTGGTCGAAGGCAGTGAATCCGGCAGTGTATGCTATAATGAATCGTGCGGTCACCTTCCCTATACCTGTGATGCTTGTCAGCAGCCGCATGAGTTCCTTCAGGCGGGGATTCGCCGCGACGACGTCGTCCATTTCCCTCTCGATGGCTGCTATCTGTTGACCGAGTACCTCTATGAGTTCCTCCTGGACTCGGAAGAGTACCTGTTCTGTCCTTACATCCAGCACTCTTCGCTGTTCCCCCAGGGTCGCCATGTGCCCTGCCTTTTGGGCGACCAGTTTTTTGCGCATGGACATGAACCGCTTGATCCTCTCCAAGGACTCCCCGGCCATTTGGAAGGGCTCGATCTCTTCCCGCTTGCGGTACCCGTACACCGCGATCCTTTCGGCATCTGCCTTGTCGTCCTTCCCTCTGGAGATGCCCAGGGAGCGCTTGATCTCCAGGCCCGGGACCACATGCAAAAGAAAGCCATTCCCGTAGAGGTACCGGACCAGGTGGTGGGTGTACAGGCCGGTGTATTCAAACACGAACAACAGGTTTTCCTTGGCTGTCCCGCTTGTTTCCAATGCCCAGTCCACCATTTGGGCTATGCCCCCAAGGTCGTTGTCAAAAACATCCTGTGTCCCTTTTGTGTGGACACGGCAGTCCAACATTAATTTACTTGCATCGATGCCGATAACTTCTTTTATTTCCATAATTTAATAGTGTTTTAAAATGGTCGCCTAGACTGAGACCTTTAATAACTCAAGCTAAAATCCTATTTGGTCCTTGGCGACCGGTCAATAATTAAGAACGGGGACTGATACGCAGGAGAGGCCGCAAACCTATTCCGCCAGAAAGTTCACCCCGTTCTTTCTTTATACTGTATTAAAGTTATGAACAGTTTGGAAGTTATGAGTCTCCCCCAAACCCCCTCTTTTCAACATCATAATCATTATAGATTATATTTATAGTATAAATCTAAAGGTCCGCCAGGATATCCGTCATTATCAGCTCGTTTTTCCTTAAGCGGCCCTGCACCTTTAGGGCGATATCGGTCAGGTACTGACTGTCCCTACCGTCGGCAAAGTCGGCCTGTATATTCGAGATGACCCCTTCAGCGGTATCTACCGCCATACTGCAATGGTAGTTCAACTTTCTGGCCTTGCCCGGCTTTACCGATATACGGGCATCTGGATCGTGGGGGTTATAGTGCGTTTTGTTGCTGAGCAGCCTTGCTTTTTTGTGGGACGCGCCGACCAGTCGTACCGGATTATCCTTCAGGTTTTGGTGGTGCTTCTCCACGCGCTTCAGCTCATGCTCGGGAGCGGAGATTTGTACGGGGGATATCTTTCCACCGTGCTTTTCAGTACTTTCCCGATTTTCTTCCGATACTTTCTTCAAGTGGCTCTCCATCGGAGTGGCAGGCATTTTCGGCACTACGCTTTCCATGGACGCGTTCGCCTTTATCGGGGCCGAATCCACCGCCTGGGTATGGCCGGATACCATCCCGCTGTCGACGCACAGGGCGAATACCTTGTTGAACAAAGTCACAAAAAGGGATTCCGGATAAAGTTGCCTCGTCCTGCTTATCGTTGAATGCCATGGCAGCTCCTCGTCCA
>JAAETN010000438.1 GCA_024228355.1 Maribacter sp.
CCCGCAAATGATCATAAATGATTGGAAGGCTTTAGGTATTATTTTAAATGAAGGAAAAGGAGCGAGGACAAAGCCTACGCCCCCCTTCACTTCGTATAGTCACGGCCATCGGCTCCTCAGCCTGTACCGTAGCCGTATAATAGGAACTATAGAATGAAATATCAATTCAAAAAACCTTCACTTCGTCGGTAGTCGGTAAATACCTTCGGGGGGGATTTGGGGGGGCAGACAGCCCCCCCCCCTTTTTTTTCCTTGCATATCCCCTCTTCTAAATGGTAGTATAGCACCAGTATAATGTCATGCTGTTTTGCTGGTACAAAAAATGAAAATAATAGGATTCGTAAATTCAAAAGGTGGTGTTGGCAAGAGCACAATCGCTTCTAATATAGCCGTTGAAGTTGCCATAGAAGGCCTAAAGCCATTACTCATAGATAGCGATGTACAAGGGTCGTCAACTGCTTTCAGGGCTACAAGAGAGCTTGACGATATTAAAGCTATCTCCATAACCACCCCTACTATTCATAAGGATTTGCAAGGGTTTAACGGTTTTGATATGGCTATCATAGACGCCGGGGGTAGGGATACTGCTGTTTTCAGATCTGCTATTATGGCTTGTGATTTGTTGATTATCCCAACTAATCCATCACAGTATGATATATGGGCATGTGGCGACTGTATACAGGTACTAAAAGAGGCTCGATCTTATAAAGACATACCAGCTTATTTTGTCCTCAATCAGCTCATACCCAACACTATCGTTTCAAAGGAAGCAACCGAAGCGCTTAATGAATTTTCCGGCGATGTAAGATTACTTACCTCTACCCTGACTAGTCGTGTGGCATTCAAAAATTCAGTAGCATACGGAAAAGGCGTTAGTGAATATGAACCTGAGGGGAAAGCATCTGTTGAAATAAAGAATTTATATAAAGAAATGAAGGAGTTATTAAATGAAAACAAAGAAACCTAACCTGGACGATTTTATCGGCTCCGGAAAGGCAGACCAGCATACCAGCAAGACAGCAAAACTAAAAAGCAGCAAGCCGACCGAAAAGCAAGTTAAGCCTAAAAAAGTAACATACTATATTAAAAACCCGGATATCATAAAAAGGCTAAAACAGATAGGGCTTGATACAGAAAGAGACCTTTCAGACCTGGCCAGCGAAGCGATTGAGGATCTGGTAAAGAAGTATAACAGCAAGACGGCATAATGGCATACTGTCATAACGGCAACATGGTTTGCCCCCCTATCGCCTTTAACTCTTTCGTAAATTCGCCGATTTTGTATCCACGAGATTTTATGAATGGTTTGAACTCTTTTTGAGTTATAGGGGTATTGATAAGCTTTTTCTTTGCAAACACGTTAAACACACTTTTAACCACAATAGATTTAAGGCCTTTATTATTGTAAGATTTAAGTATTACGTCACCATCCGAACCCTTTAAAGACTCTAAAAATTCATTTTCAAGCGTACCTCTCTCTTGCTTTGAAAGTGCATCTAAGGCTGATTCCAAACGTTTGGCCTCGAATTCTACTTTTAATTTACCAAAGGTTACCGTACGTTTTTGTTGTTCAAGTTTTGCTTTAACCTCTTTTGTTTCTACTTCTTTTTCCTTATCCAGGAATGTTTTATTAGGCCTGTAATCTTCCTTTAAAGCCATCATAGTATATGCAGGAACCTTTTCTACCTTACCCGCCCTGCAGTTTTTTTCTACGATTTCCAGATTTTCGGTAATATAGCACTCATCGTGTGTTGTGATAGCTTTCCGAGCTTGTTTTTCGGTCAAGCCAAAAGAGATTAAGCGGTCTAAAACTTGTCCATTACCCTGATGACCTTCTGTAATTTGGCTTGTGTCGACCGGACCGTCGTCAAGTAAGACCGATGGTAAGTCAACATCCTGTGGTAATTTGTAAGTTGCTTTACGTGATACCTTGAAACGGAGGGCTATTACACGCCGATTCTTTCGTTCGTATTTTACCTCTGCATTCAGGTCGGAAAGAGTGTTGATTTTCTTAAGAGGAGCCTTGATTAATCTTTGGCTAACATACTTAAATTCTTTATACAAAGGTTCATTTTGAACACCCAGGAGTCTTTTAAATGCCTCAACGCTAATCCAATCTGTGTGTCCGGCCTCGAACCCTTTTGAACATAGAAATTCCATCAGGTATTCCCAAATAGCCAGGGAATGACCACATTTAAACTGTCTTTGTATGAGTAAATTCAGGCGAGCATAGATATTCGGATTACTAAAAATATTACGTAAGCCTCTGCTGTATTCGTATCGGCAGACGCCATTTTTGATCTCCGCATAAGCGAGCAGGGAAGAGACGCCCCATATGTTCTTTTTGTCTTTATCCAGTACGTTCCACTCGAGTTTCGTAGTGACCAAAACGGATAAAATGTCTTTAAGGCCCTTGATATTTCTAGTGTTACAATCAACCGCCTGGGCAAGAGCAGAAACTTTTAATTGGTGCCTGTCATTAGACAATAAGTCCCTGAAGGCATTTTTCAGAAGTACATTAGATACCATACGTTGGGTATGGGTAAGGGTATTTGAAATGTGAATTGCCGCACTGTGTTTTATTACCTCATGGCGTTCCAATTTTACGACCTCTATACCTGGCAAGATTGGCTTGGTTAAAGTCATATGAATAGTATCCTTTTAAGTGACAAAAGTCAAGTTCAACACTGTCACTTTACAGTGGGTTTAGCACAAATACGGTCACCTTACAGCACAAATACGGTCACCTTACAGCACAAATACGGTCACCTTACAGCACAAATACGGTCACTTTACAGCACAAATACGGTCACTTTACAAATTTTAAACACTTGTAATATTAGCACTTACAACTCCCCTTAAATCTTTTAAACGTTTTAAATATTTAAACGACAACTATAGAAATTTTCGTCGCTGTCGTTTTTATTTTTTTACATTTTGTACAAAAATTATTATTAAATACAACATATTGAT
Source organism: Maribacter sp. (assembly GCA_024228355.1). Taxonomy (GTDB): domain Bacteria; phylum Bacteroidota; class Bacteroidia; order Flavobacteriales; family Flavobacteriaceae; genus Maribacter_A. The sequence continues at coordinate 2,974 of JAAETN010000438.1, forward strand.
AATATATGAAAACGAAAAGTGACTTAAGTAACAAATAAAAGCAAAAATAAATTTGAGCACAATTACGGTCACCTTTGGAAAAGAATGAACATATTTTGAATTATGGGAACTTAAGCCTTCTAAAAACCTGGCTTAACAACGCACGAGAATGGCTAGCATCGCGATATAACCAACGAAAAGGTACCCTTGGGCACAAAAACATTTTTATTTGCCGTAGGCGGCATTAGAACGATTTCCGAAAAGAACTAAAAGTTTAAAAAATTTTAGTTAGGATACGGATAAAAATAATAAATTTACCAGCATGACAGTATTCTGTTATGCTGGTAGGCCATTATAGTGAATTACCGGTGAGCCATTAATACGCTATGCTGTTTCACTGGCATGCCGAATAGCCGGCTTGGCGCCAAGCCGGTACGCCGACATGCTGTTTTGCCAGCAAGCCATTGCTGGCCAGTATAGTGCTATGCTGGCAATATGGCTTACCGGTAAGGCGGAGTGCCATTAAGCCACCACAGTGGCTTAATGGCATAATGTCATGCTGGCATACCGGTATTGTACTGTTGTGTTCATATGTTATTAGGTTTACATGGTCTCCATGTTTGAAAGTATGCGGTATATAAACGGATTTAAATGTAACTGTAGGCATCGAATACTGGTGATTTGGCACAAATAGATTGACTAAAATTAGAAAA
>JAAETN010000439.1 GCA_024228355.1 Maribacter sp.
ACGGAATCTATTTTCAGAGTGACTCAAACATTGTCTCATTTATTAGTCTCGCTATTTCACCTTTTACGGCGCTAATAGAGTTTACCAAATTGACCCTTGAAAGTAAGCTATTTGAGTTTTTTCGAAGTCTAATTAAAGGTGGGTTTTATTAAAACCATTGAACATAAAAAAAGATTGACTACTATGAAGATTGTTTCAAAAACATTCATTTATAACTCACTTTTCAGTCTTCCTCCCCATGTGATGTTATAAGGAACTAATATAAAAGAATACTCAAATGAAGATGTATAACAGTTGGTCATATCCATAGCATTATTCTAATGGCAGTTTTCCGAATCATTATTTCCTTTTTATTGCCTAAACGTTTCATCTATTAAAAGGGATCCCAACACTCAAGAAAAAACGAAGTTTGTTGCTATCGTTTGTCCAAGTTGTGTTGAAATCAATAGGTCCTAAAATGGATTTGTATGATAAGGTTGCACCGGCTGAAATTAGAAGGCTTGTTCCTTCATATGCTTGCCAATCATCCTTCGGGGAAAAGGCATTATTGGTAAATTCTTTAAGGTCATCGAAGCCAACTGATGCTATATTGAACTGAGGTGTAACATACAGTTTGTTATAAGGGCCAAACTGCAGGCCAAGTTTGACCATCATAAACTGGCTTACCGTTAATTCATCTTCATGCAATCCTTGAAATGCATAGCTATCAGCTCTTTGAATGGGCAGGTTTCCACCTAAAAAATAGAGCTCAGGGTAGCCAAAATCAAAAACTGAGAATTCATTATTTTTTTGAGTATCATCAAAAATAAAGCCGGCAGAAGTATTAAGAATACCGGTTACATCGTTACTAAAGAACAAACGCTTTTCAAAATTTAACTGCACTTTAGTAAAACGATTGGTAGGTCCTTTCGCATCTAGAATAGAAGTACTCGCATTTATATCTTCCCAGAGCGACCTGCTCAAAATCGTCTGAAAACTACTACCTCGTGTGGCATAAAAAACTTTGTTCATAGTGTTTAGAACATAGCGCCCATTAATATTTATACCAGTTGAAAAGTACTTGTTTAGTGATAATACATTGTCGCTGATATCGGGAGAGACCCTTGGTTCGATATCGACGTATTTGTAATTTATGCCAATGCCGATATAGCTTTTCAACGAGTTTATATTCTTATTGATTTGGTTCGAAAACACAAAGGATTTTTCCCTATAATCGTCGGCTGCATTACCATCGATATATACTTTTTGGGTCAATATGCTACCAATAGCCTCCGTTTGCCACCACCAATCTTTTTTGTTTCCGAAATTCTTACGGTATTGTGTCAAAACTTTAGGCTGCTCCGCGATATCGATGCTTAGTAGCAAACGGGAAGCTTTACCGAGCACATTCCTTCCACTATAGTTGCCGATAAGTCCGGCACCCCGATAAAGATCAAAATGCAAGGAAGCCCTAAGCTGATGATCAGGTTTTTCAAACCCGGTTATTAACAGCCCTTTTTTACCATCTTCAAGTATTGGCCCAAAGTTTACTTTTTTGAAAATATTGGTGCCCATTGTCCTTTTAACAAATCCGATTAATTCTTTCTTCGAATACACCGTATTGAGTTTTATGTTGGCCCTTTCTTTGACCAATGCCAGGTTCGCGGCACTGATATTCTTAAAAGCCAAAGTGTCGAAAAGCACCCTTTTTTCCATATATGGTAGTTTGTGCGGTCTTTGTTCATATGGTCTTAAGATTTCTGAAAGTTGGGTAAGTTCATCTCTATTTTTTAGGGTAGCTACTTTACCTTCTTCATAAATTTCCTTACTCTTTACAAAATCAGTGGTAGCGTATGATAAATTGGGTATGTGATCAATTAATATATCGCATAATTCTCGATTTTTCGGGTAAATGCTATGATTGGCCATCCCGATTGATCGAGACATAACGGAGCCTAGATCGTCGAGTTCTTCCAAAGGTTTGCCATAACCGGAGACATCACTTCCAATAATAATGTCCGCACCCATATTTTTGGCAATATCGGTAGGGAAATTATTAAGGATACCTCCATCGACCAACAAGCCATTTTCGTAAACTACCGGTTCAAAAACACCAGGGATGGACATACTGGCCCGCATGGCCCAACCGAGCGAACCTTTCGCCAGTATCTTTTGTTCACCAGTGACTAAATCAGCCGTGACAGACCTAAAAGGGATGGCAAGCTTGTCAAAATCATTAACGTCATATACTGGAAAGGTCAAATTGGCAAATACCCACGTCAGGTTTTGATCGTTCAGTAAATACGGATTTATCCTTGGTTTTCCTTTTACCAAGTCAAAATCGATAATATACTTATCGAATTCGCCCTTCTCTTCAACACTAACATCATTTAGGTCCGTTTTTCCGCCCAAGATTTTGTCCCATTTCATGGATGCGGTCAGGTTTGCCAAACTATCTCCGGAATAGCCCATGGCATATAGCCCACCGATAACACTTCCCATGCTCGTTCCGATAATCATATCAGGAACAATATTCAATGAATCAAGTGCTTGTAGAAGAGGAATATGAGCCATCCCTTTTGCTCCGCCACCACTAAGAACAAGTCCGATCTTGGGTTTGTTCTCCTGTGCCGGAATTACATTGGGCAGTATGAGGAAAAATGCAAAGACCAAAAATCTTACAAGGTTTCTAAAAAAAGGCAATCTTAGCATTGGAGTACTTTTTTGATTTAAATCTTTCATAATGCGGCATTATATTTCTTATAACTCGTTGCACTTTTCCCAATAGGAGAGAATCGAGTGCAACGAGATGTAGTCAATAAGAGCGCAGTGACCTACTAATACGAAAGCTCTCAACTACCCACTTCTATTTGGATCGTGTTCTGTGTTTTGTGCTTTTTTTATTTTATGCTACAACTTCAGTTAGTGCCTTTTTATAAATGATAGTCGAAGGGTTGAATCCTTTTATGATCAGCCATATGGCAAAAACCATTTCTTGCAATGCAATTACAAAATCTAGACCTTCGGGTAATAGAATATTGTAGAAGCTTACTAAATTCATTCCCATGGAAATTGTCCCTCCGATAAAGCCCCAAACCGATAGCCACCTTGGTACGAGTCTTGATTTATATAAGATATAGTTCAAAATAAGTGCGGACAAGGTGAACACTATTCCATAACCTATCGTAAAGGTCCAATCCATAATGGCATGTAATGAACTGCCAATGGCTTGAAAATGAGAAGCCTCTATATCCTTTGCCGTAGCAAATTCAACCCCAAAGGTCATGAGTGCAAGTAAGGTGATGGCATATAAAATGAAGAATACGGATTCAACAAGTCTTGCGCCCACGTAGCTGCGGGCCAATGTATTACTGTATTTCCTAAGAACTGGGTGTATTGTTATGGCAATCGCCGCAACTGCAATAGCATCAATTAGCATGAGCAATCCTGCCAACGTTATTCTATTTGGGTTGTTCGAGAGTTTGTTGAGATAATCAGTACTCTCGAAGATAGGCGTGGTCAAAATGACACTTATCGAAGAGGCTACGGTAGCAATTATAAACAATATCCCGACGAGTATAGCGATTTTTTTATAGCTAGATGACTTTGCAGTTGATTGCATCTTTGGTTTCGTTTCCTAAATTGGTCATATAATTTCAAAACTAGGCCTTGATGCTTGCTAAGGCAATGATATATATCAGGATAGATTACTTCTAAATAGTATGCTGTTGAAATACTATACATTTACAACCATTTGTAAATATTATGCCAGTTTCAATAAAGTACCTTTAAACGGTGTCCTTTAAGTGTACTAAAACGACCGTTTAGGTTAGATTAAAATTGTCCATCTAGGTTCTGTTCCGAAAGTTTAAACTAAGGTGGGATTAATTATAACACTTTTACATATAAAATCAACCCAAAGCTAGAGCGAAGTGGGATGATTATTTACAATACTACCGTCCCAAGAAAGGTTGGTTTTATGAAACTTTTAAAAACCGGCTTATGCCATCTTAGGCTAAAAAGTGAGGTAATGAATACAGTTCTTTATCGGCAGCAGTACTATCTAATTCATCAAATGTTTTCTCAAAATGCAGTAGGACCACCACTTGCTATATTTGTTCTCAATTTATAAAATTAACGCCAACCGATAATAAGAATAATTTCATAGAATCTTATTTAATCCCGGCTGTTACAATTTAGATGTCATATTTCGTCTCTACCACTTTTGTTACGTTGCCAATTCCGGTCATATTCGAATAGCGAAGTAACTGTTTTCCAAAAACTGGTTGGTTGTTGGCATTCCAGTCATTCCATGATATAGCCAATTTTAAATTTTCTCATAGTCTTCATCATAAACATATTTTTTTTATTCTGTTTTGGAAAAAGAATAATTTACTGGTCGTGAAATAGTTCTTAAATTTAGGTTCAGTTAATTATTACTATGTGTTTTTCTTCAAGATAACTAGTGTTTAAAATTTTTCGGCGCTGTATATTAAACATGTTATTGAGACTCTTAGTTTATATTTACATATCAACTGTCAATATTTAATGATGAAAATTATAGCCAAATTAATTGTCGCTTTTAGCGGTATTTTGTTCGTTCTGTCTTGCAAAAATGAAACCTCTAAAAAAGATACGTTTACCGAATGGGAAAAAACCATAAAGAGCCATATTGATAGTACAGTTAAGGTCTATGGGCGTTTTGCCGCGGTAAAACTTCCAATTAAGACTGGGGTGGTTTTATGGAATCCTACGGTGGTTACGATAGGCCCAAAGGACATTATGTATGCTGCCAATTATACAGGAGAAATCTATTCTTTACATGATACGGATAACGATGGTTTAGAAGATCATGCAAAACTATATTGTGATGTAAAGAACGATAGCCTTAGGTATCCTACAAGTATGATTTTTAAAGGTAATAGGCTGTATGTTGGCACCACAGAGGAAATTAGGGTTTATGAAGATACAGATGCTGATGAAGTAGCAGACATAAGCACAACCTTTTTTAATGACTTCCCTTATACCCTTCATCCATTTGACTGGACATTTGGACTTGAATTTGGGCCAGATGATCACCTGTATTTTATCTTATGTACCGATTCATGGAATGACAATCCTGCACCTGATCCGGAAGGTCTGCGTGGATCTATTTTAAAAGTTGCTCCAGATGGAAAGTCATATGAAAGGTTCGCCACAGGGCTAAGGTTTGCTTATGGTATGAGGTTTAATGAACATGGTGACTTATTTTACTCCGATAACAGGGGTAATGAAAACAAATACGAAGAATTAAACCTCGCCGTTAATGGACGGTATTATGGTAATAATCAGCCTAAGTATCCAGACTTAAAAGATGATATAACAGCACCTATACTAAAGCTTAAATATGGTTTTGCGCCAGCTGGAATAGATTTTAATTCAAAAGACAATTATTTTGATGGTACAGCGGGTGACCTCTTTATTTCCTTTTTTGGTCCGGATGGTCAATGGGAAGATGGGTCTATTTCGCGCGTGCGTTTAACCAAAAAAAGCGATGGTCAATATGAGGCTGAGGAATTTCCTGTTGCAGATAAAATTAAAAAATTATCCGATTTGGAGTTTGGAAAGCAAGGTGATCTATATATTGCGCAGTTCGGTACAGAAGCCCCTTGGCACAAACCTTATAAAGAACCAATGGGGGCGATATATAGATTTATTGAGACAGATTGGGTTGAACCAGATGATTTAAGTACAAATACCTCTGTTGTATATGGAAATGTGCATCATGGTAAAGAAATATTTAAACAACGCATATGTGCAACTTGCCATTCTATTGATGGTAATGAAACCATGTTAGGGCCGGACCTTACAGGTGTTGGAAGACTTCTTGATAAGGAACAATTACTAGTGTCGATTACAAATCCTGACAAAAATATTAAAACAGGTTTTGATCAAAACATGATTACCAAAACAGATGGCACTATCGTAATGGGTCGTATAATTACAGCTAATGATAAAGAAGTATCAATTATGGTTATAGGCAACACTGTCATTAAAATAAAGAGAGAACACATAGCTTCAAATGAACTGGTTGAGAAATCG
>JAAETN010000440.1 GCA_024228355.1 Maribacter sp.
TGAGGCCATTACAGGTTCATGGTCGGATAATCTTACATCAAAATTTTTATGGGATTTTATTTCCATCTCTGGATCTGTTAGGATAAAATCAATTCGAAACGGCAAGAATTTAAGATTATACGTGCTACCAAGTCCAAAGCCTTTTTCCAGAAAAGTGTCGTTCAATTCTTCCTTAATTGTATTGTATACACTTGAAAACTGAGTATTGTTAAAATCCCCGCTGATGATTTTTATATAATTTACTTTTCGACTATGTTCAAGTACTAATTTTGCCTGTTCCTGCTGCTTTTGAATTGACTTATCCAATCGTTTGAACAAGCGTTGTGGTTCTTCTCTTTTTAGCATGCCTGGCCTAAAACTCAAGGATTGTAAATGCAAATTATAAACCCTTATGGTATCTTTTTTTATCTTGATATCTGAATAAATAGCATTATTATTAGTCTCAGGGAAACTTAAAGAACCGGTACCTACTATTGGATATTTCGAAAAAATAGCTTGAATTACCCTAAAAGTATTCTTGTAATCTATCTCTCTATTTACATAGAAATGAGGGTATTGGATTTTTAATGCCCGACTTCCAGTTCTAAAATCCTCAAACTCCTGTAAACAGACTATATCGGCATCTTGCTCCTTAATAAAATCAATGATCTCATTACTAAAATTAGGTCTTCTTGACCACCTAAGCCCCATAGAACCATGCGAATTAAAGGTCAACAAACTAATATCCTCCTTCTTAATTTCGTCATTCGAAATAGAGAATTTTAAAAATATTCCTTGGGTAAAAAATCCTAGAACAAGTGTGAAAAACGAAATTAAGAATTGTCGCTTCCATTTGAACAGCCAAAAAATCAAAAACACCAGATTCCCTAAAACCAAATAAGGTACTATCAAACTCAGGAAAGACAAAAAGGAAAACAGTTCCCAAGTCACATAAGGAGCAATACAAGCAAGTAATAAAATGAAAGCGGATATGACATTGAGTGCAAAAACTAATTTTAGAAATAAACTGAGACCCTTCACTTAATTAATCTTCTTTACCTGCTTTGAATAAAAAATCCTTTTCGGCTTTGGAAAGGCTTTCATAGCCCGATTTACTGATCTTGTCCAAAATAGCATCTATTTTGCGTTGATGGCTTTCTTTCTTGTAATCTATCTTGGTGCTTGAAGAACTTTTCTTACTGCGATAAACCGTTTTCATAGGTGCCTTTTTTTCAGTCTTTTTAAAGAAATTGGTGACAACATCAACCATTCTTGAAAATCCTTCTCCAATATCTTTCCCATTCAATAATTGTCTAGCATATATGTACCCTAATAAAGCCCCTCCTAGGTGTGCAAATTGTCCTCCGGGGTTAATCCCCATAGATAATTGGATCAGATCTGTCAGAACAATAAAAGCCCCAATATACCATAGTTTTATATTGAAGAAGATCAATCGAACTTCTTGATTTGGAATATAGGCACAAATGAATATCAATATTGCCCTTACACCAGCAGATGCACCAATGAGCGCTGCATTAACTTTAAAAAATGCTGGAAACACATTATAACTGATCATAAAGAATAACCCACCAAGAATCACCCCTAAAAAGTAGACATTCAAAAATCGTCTGCCGTTGAACAAATTCAGAAATATGCGACCTACATAAAATAGAACGAGCATGTTCCAAAATATATGCCCCAAACCTGCATGAAAAAATGAATAAGTGATAATAGACCAAGGCTGTATCAAGAAGTCAAAAAAGTCCTTCGGCAACTGAAACCATTGTACAATTGCCTCCTTATTCGTACCCATTAAAAGCGTGAACAATCCATTTACGATGAAAACCAGCACATTAAAAGCAATTAGTTTCTCAGCTACCGATAACCTTGCATAATAATATTTTAAATTCCCCTTTGCCATTTTAATCCCAACGTTTATCATTGAACTGGTTTTTCTTCCAATACCACATCATAATAAAACCCGCAATAGCACCTCCAACATGGGCGAAATGAGCGATACCTTGTCCAAAAATACCATAACCCGTAACTCCTGAGAACAAATCCAATGCAATTAAAACAGGAATAAAAATTTTGGCCTTGATAGGGATAGGAAGAAATATCAAAAAAAGTTCACTATTTGGGTATGACATTCCGAAAGCTACCAATATACCATAGATAGCCCCAGAAGCACCGACAGCAGGTGTATTGTAAGCACTTAAAAAGCTATCAATTGTGCCTTTTGGTACGATATCATACCAGCTTGGACTATACTGACCTCCAGAGATAATCTCCATTATCTCATTTTTAGGAATACCAGAACTAACCAAAGCATTGATTCCTTCATTAAAATGGTAGTAGTTGACACCGGTGTGTATTAATGCGGCACCTAGTCCGGCCGAAAAGTAAAAAAACAAGAACTTGTTTCTACCCCACATCCTTTCCAAAGGTGTTCCAAAAGCCCAAAGGGCATACATATTAAAGCCAATATGTGCCAACCCGCCATGCATGAACATATGCGAGACCATTTGCCATATTCCAAAATTCCCATTTTTCGGGAACCATAGAGAAAACCATTCATACATCTGCTCTCCATACAACATGGTCGCTACGAATAATAGCACATTTATAATCAGTAAATGCTTGATAGCATTGGTTAATCTCCCCATCTAAATAAATTTTTTATCAATATCATTTTCGGTGATAGTCACGTATACTGGTTTGTTAAACGGACTCACCATAGTTTCCTTACAAGCAAATAGGTCGTTTACAAGTGCTATTTGCGAAGCATTATTCAGAACCTCACCCGTCTTAACAGAAAGGGTTTTAGCCAAGGTCTTTGCCAATACATCGGTCTGGGAAAAGCTATCTTCTGTGACTTCCATTTGAAAATCAGAAATCAACTGATCCAAAACCATGCCTACTTCACTTTCCGCAATCATTAGTGGGACCCCGGTAATCTTTACTTCTTCCGCATCGACCTTTGAAAACATAAAACCAATGGTCGTTAGACTATCCTTGATTTCTTTTAATACATCAATATCTGAATTGGAAAAAGATAAGCTCAATGGAAACAATAGTTGTTGGCTCACAGCTTCGTTAACCGTAATATTTTTTAAGAATTGCTCATATAAAATCCGTTGGTGTGCTCTACTCTGATCAATGACCACCATCCCTGACTTGATTGTAGTAACGATATATTTTCGTCGCAATTGAAAGGTTGTCGCCAAGGTTTCCAAGCTCTCTTGTTGACCCTCGAAAATAGAACCTGTTATAGTATCCGATTCAATTTTAACGCTACTAAAGCCATCTTCCTTACCAACTTTAGAATCCAATCCCACATAAAGGTTCTTCCATCCTTCAGTACTTTGTTTTTTAAATGTTCTTGCGCCAACAGAACTTTGGGAAACTTCCAGAAAAGGGTTAAATCTGCTATCAACACTTACTTTGGGCTGTAAAGCTCCCCTATCTTTATAATCATATGGTGTTTCAAGGTTTTGATTTTGTTCAAAATCCAATGCAGGAATCACATTAAATTGGCCCAAGCTATGTTTAACCGTCGACCTAAGAATTGCGTATAAGGTATGCTCGTCATCAAATTTAACTTCAGTTTTTGTTGGGTGAATGTTGATATCTATGGATCCCGGGTCAACATTCAGGTACAAAAAATAACCAGGATATGAATCTGATTTAATCAAACCTTCAAACGCCGATAGTACAGCATGGTGCAAATATGGGCTTTTGATAAAACGATTGTTCACAAAGAAAAACTGCTCCCCCCTACTCTTTTTGGCAAACTTGGGTTTATTGATGAATCCAGAAATCCGTACTACTTTGGTTTCCTCGTTAACCGGTACCAATTTTTCATTGGTCTTGCTTCCAAAAATATGTACTATACGTTGTCTTTGTTTAGTTCTGGGTAAATTGAACAATTCACTTCCGTTATTATAAAAGTTAAAGGAAATTCCTGGATGAGCTAAAGCTACCCTATGAAACTCGTCGATTATATGTCGCTGCTCTACTTGGTTTGATTTTAAAAAATTTCGCCTTGCCGGAATATTAAAAAAAAGGTTTTTAACGGACAACGATGTTCCTTTAGGAGCAATACACACTTCTTGGAACTTGATTTCGCTACCTTCAATCCTTAAATGGGTAGCCATCTCTTCTTGCTCCGGCTTTGTTTGCATCTCAACGTGGGCAATAGCTGCAATAGAAGCCAAGGCCTCACCACGAAATCCTTTTGTGTTCAGATTGAATAAATCCTCTGCTTTTTGGATTTTGGAAGTAGCATGCCGCTCAAAACTCAAGCGAGCATCGGTAGCACTCATACCAATACCATCATCTATTACTTGAATGAGGTTTTTACCACCTTCTTTTACAATAAGTTTTATGGATGTCGCCCCTGCATCAATCGCATTTTCAAGGAGCTCTTTTACTACCGATGAGGGTCGTTGTACTACCTCACCTGCAGCTATTTGATTCGCAACATGGTCTGGCAAAAGTTTTATGATATCTGCCATTATCGCTTATAGAATATGGAAAGGTCAAAATCTATGATATACAGGAAAATGAAGACCAGGATGGCCAAAATAATAATCATTCTTATTTTTAGATTTCGATCACCTTCGGTCTTTAAATCGTCCATTGCCGAATTGAATTTTCGCTTTATTCCTCTAGGGGTGTCAACTGTACTTCTGAATTTGTCGAATTTAGGCTCCATTTTATAGGGGTTGCCTTTTCCCTTATCGTCATAGAAACGAGGCTTATAGTTGTACTTTCTGTTCTTTCCTCTTCTCGTTATTTTGCTCAACATACCCATTGCTTCCAAAGTTACTTAAAATCGAAAAATATGATGTAAACCTATTGCCAAAATTTGTTAACAGTTCAGCTAAAAGAAAATATCGATAAACATAAGATGAGGTAAACTGCTTAAAATCCAAACCTATTTTCCCAGAGCAGCCATTTTAATTGCAGCGATAGCGGCTTCGGTTCCTTTATTTCCATGCTTGCCACCACTTCTGTCTTTAGCCTGTTGCATATTATTGTCGGTAAGGACACAAAAGATTACGGGAGTATCGTATAGTACATTCAAGTCTTTGATACCTTCTGCGGTAGCGCTGCATACAAAATCAAAATGTCTGGTTTCACCTTGAATCACACTCCCAATAGCGATAACCGCATCAACATTTTTTAAATTGATCATTTTTTTTGAACCATAGGTAAGTTCAAAACTACCGGGTACGCTCCAACGAATAATGTTTTCCTGGGAAGCACCACAATCCAACAAGGCATCATGAGCTCCTTTAAAAAGTGCTTCAGTAATATCGGTATTCCATTCAGAAACGACAATCCCAAACCGAAAGTCCTTCGCATTTGGGATTGTAGCTTTATCGTAAACCGATAAATTCTTATTTTCAGTAGCCATTAGTTGGTACTTTTAGCCATTCCTATAAAAGCATCTATCGTGTTAGCCTCATCTGAAGATGAGAACTCATCTTTTATCCTTTGGAAATATTTCAAAGCTTTATCTTTTTGATCTAATTCCAATGCTGTAACTCCTGATTTATAAAGGAATTTTGGAGTAGTATAGTCATTTACACTATGGGTAACAGCACTTTCGTAATATCCCAAAGCATCTTCAGGCTGACCTAATTGCATAAATGCATCTCCTAAACCACCCTTCGCAAGGGATCCTAAAATGTCATCATCCGAAGAGAAATTCTCTAAGTGGGATATCGCATCTTCATATTTCTGCATATCAAGATAAGCCATTCCAGCTGAGTAATTAGCTAAATTGGCCGCCTTCGTTCCTTTGTACTCCTCGATAATGTCTAAGAACCCATACTTACCTTCGGCACCGTTCAATGCCAAATTGTAAAGTGAATCCTTTGCTGCTGCATTTGTTAACGCCTGCTCAAAATATTGTTGTGGATATAAAAGTTCATTTGTTGCCTCTGCATCCTTTGGCTTCTGAATAAACTGACTATACGCTAAATAGCCCAAAACAGCCACTGCGATAACGCCGATGACACCAAGAATATAATTCTGGTTTTTAGAAACCCATTCCTCGGTCTTCGAAGCACTCTCATCCAAGGTACTGAATACCTCAGCAGTTGTACTTTCCTGCTCTTTGAATTTTTGTTCTTCAGCTTTGTTTTTCGGTTTAAAACCTCGCTTTTTATAAGTTGCCATCAGTATTTTTATTAATCGCGCAAAAATAAAGTTTTTATTGAAATCCGAAGCGGTATTTATTCGTTATTTTTGGATATTTTGCAAGTTACGCTTGTTATAATATAAAAATCCAGAGGTTCCCAGAATGTTTCTCAAGAGCTTATCCCTCATTAATTATAAGAATTTCGACTCCCAAATCTTCGAGTTCGATAGTAAGATCAACTGTTTTGTAGGACCTAACGGAGTGGGGAAAACCAATACTTTGGATGCCATTTATCATTTGTCTTTTGGAAAAGGATACTTTAATCCCATTTCCACTCAGAATATAATGCACGGGGAAGAATTTTTCGTAATTGAAGGCGAATTTGAAAAATTCAATAGGGAAGAAAAAATAGTCTGTAGCCTTAAAAAAGGATTGAAAAAAATCATCAAAAGAAACGGCAAGGCTTATGAGCGTTTGTCTGACCATATCGGGCTTTTACCCTTGGTCATAATTTCACCTGCAGACCGCGATCTTATTATTGAAGGTAGCGAGACGCGAAGAAAGTTCATCGATGGTGTAATATCCCAATCAGACAAAGATTATTTAAAGACACTCATCAAATACAACAAAGTACTGGCACAACGAAATTCGCTCTTAAAGTATTTCGTGGTAAATCATAAATTTGATGCTTCTGCCCTTTCGGTTTATGATGAGCAATTACATAATTTTGGATCTGAAATATTCGAAAAACGATTAGAGTTTATTGAAACATTCATCCCTATATTCAAGGAGCAATATGCAACCATATCAGGTGGGAATGAAGATGTTACAATAAGCTATGATAGTAAGTTACTCGAAGATGACTTGCTAAGCCTGTTAGCCAAAAACGTTGAAAAAGACCGTATTTTACAATATTCTAGCGTTGGAATACATAAAGATGACTTGAACTTTGAAATAGCAGGATATCCCATTAAAAAATTTGGAAGCCAAGGACAGCAAAAATCATTCTTGATTGCCTTGAAGTTTGCACAGTTTCACTTTATAAAAGAGCAGGCCAAAACCACACCGATTTTGCTATTGGATGATATTTTTGATAAACTAGATGAAAAACGGGTGGAACAAATCGTTGGTATGGTGGATAATGAAAATTTTGGACAGATATTTATTAGTGATACCCATGCTGAACGTACCGAGGAAATCGTTAAAAACATACACCAGTCCTATAAAATATTTAAATTGTAAGATGAAAAAAGTTATGTCTTTCGGGATCTTTCTTTTGTTAGTAAGTTGCCAAAACAAAGTCTCACAGGAAGAGCTTACCCTTTTAAACGGATATTGGGAAATTGAAAGGGTAATTCTCTCAGATGGGCAAACTAAGGAATATAAAGTGAATACCACAGTAGACTATATTGAAGTCCAGGATTTATCGGGTTTCAAAAAAAAAGTCTATCCAAAGTTTGATGGTACTTTCGACACATCGAATGATGCCGAGAATTTTACTATTCTGAAGCAGAAAGATGGATTTGAAATATACTATAAAAGTGAACTTAGCGAATGGTCTGAGGTTATAAAATCATTAACTAAGAATTCATTCTCCGTCAGCAGCGCTGAGAATATTACGTACGTCTACAAACGATTTGAACCCATTAACGTGACTAAATAATGGCGAAGCGAAAAAACGATAATTTACCTTTAAGTGAAGCCTTGAAAGACTTTATTCAAGAAAATAAACTACAACATGGTATTGACAAAGTTAATGCTCGCGAGGCTTGGGTAAAATTAATGGGCAAAGGGGTAAACAATTATACCACTGCCATTGAACTCCGTAATGAAACATTATATGTTTCCCTATCCTCATCGGTACTTAGGGAAGAATTGAGCCATGGCAAGTCCAAAATATTGGATATGCTCAATGAAGAACTAGGTAAGAACTTAGTCAAAAAGATAGTCCTTCGATAAAAAATGCCACTCAAAGGTGGCATATAAATATATAAATTGAAGTTAGTAAATCTCTCTTCCGGAAAAATGAAAAGAACCTTCAATAGTTGCATTTTCATCGCTATCTGAACCATGTACGGCATTCTCCGCGATATCAGTTGCGAACAATTTACGAATGGTACCCTCAGCTGCTTCAGCTGGGTTTGTAGCACCGATCAATGCTCTAAAATCCTCAACTGCATTTTCTTTTTCCAAAATTGCAGAAACAATTGGTCCTCTTGTCATAAATTGAACCAAATCCCTAAAAAATGGCCGTTCATTATGTATTTCATAAAACTTCTCAGCATCCCTTCTGCTCAACTGAGTATATTTCATAGCCACGATCTTAAAACCAGCAGAAGTAATTTTCTCCAAAATGGCACCAATATGTCCATTTTCAACTGCATCGGGTTTGATCATCGTAAAAGTTCTGTTTGTAGTCATTTATAAAAATTTTGGCAAAAATACGTTTTATTCGTGAACCGACAATGCTCAATATGATTGTTGTAACTCACCCAATATTACTCCATTATCTCCTCTTATGGTAAAAACGACCATTTTGGAATTTAAATCAATTTTGATTAGTCCAAAGCTTTTTTCAAAAACTACTTTCCCTTTCCGATACGGATTTTCCTCACCGCTGTAATCGGAATACACATGGGTAAGTCCGCTACTTGTGAAATCAATTAAAGGATAAGTTAACCCTTCCACCTTAGTCTTTGAAAATTCAGATATATGCCTATCCCCTGAAAGAATTATTACTCCTTTAGCATTGGACGTGGCAATTGTTCTATTGAGTTTATCTACTTCATGTGGAAAATTGCCCCAACATTCAAAACCATGTTTGTTGGATAAAAACTGTACACTACTCATGATAAGATTAAAATCGGCAGAAGAGTTTTTTAGTTCCGCTGTAAGCCATTCCCATTGGGTATTACCAAGTATGGTGCCTTCACCATAGGTATTTGGTTTATTTCTATTCTTTGTTAAAGTATCAGGGGTTAACGACGTCCTAAAATATCGGGTATCTAAAACGATAATCTTTACTTTACCACCTGCTTTCTGATACTCATGAGAAGCATAAACGCCTTCTTGATTTCTCCTTTGACTATCTTTATCAACGCCCATAAAATTCAAAAA
>JAAETN010000441.1 GCA_024228355.1 Maribacter sp.
ACCTTATTTGCCAAGACTTTTTGAATATTCATTGGGATGTTAATTTAAGCTGCAAAACTACACATTTTTTGTGCTTTAACCAGAAACTTTCCATAATGGCGGGATTTATCCAAATAAAAATATTGTTGATTCTAAATTTGCATTTAAACTATTAATAATCAAATACTTAACTTTTCCCTAGAATGGCTCATACAAGGATAGATTTGGGAAATAAAATAGCGAATAACCATACTATTCACGGTTCCTGGATTAGGCTTTAGGCAAAAACACCTCAGCCATCATACATCGCGCACTACCCCCACCACAGGTTTCAATGGTATCCAAAGGACTGTGTAAAATCTCGCAGTATTTTTCAATTTTCATAATCTGCTCTTGGGTAAGGCTATTATAAGCCTGTGAGCTCATTACCATCAGCCTTTGGTCATGGGCGCCAATAACTTGGAGCATGTTCCCTGCAAAATGATGCATTTGCTCTTCTGTAATTTCAATAATTTCCTTGCCGTCCTTTTTTAGATGCTCCACCACGTTTTTTCGCTCTTTTTTATCATCAATAGAATCAAGACAAATAACTACAAAGCTTTCTGCCATTGCCATCATTACATTGGTATGATAAATTGGTAAACGTTCTCCATTCACCGTCTGGTTTGCTGTAAATATGACCGGGAAACAATCGAAATCCTCACAAAACTCAATGAACAATTCCTCATGTGCCCTTTCTGATAAGGCACAGTACGCTTTTTGGCTTACTCTATCTTTTAGAATACTTCCCGTACCTTCCAAAAAAACACCTTCTTTCTCACCCGAAGTATAATCGATTATATCATTAATCTTAAACCCAGATTGTTCCAAAATATCAAAAATGTCCTCCCGCCTTTCCTTCCTTCTATTTTCAGCGAACATAGGATAAATTGCTACGGTACCACTGGTATGAAAAGAAATCCAGTTGTTTGGGAATATGGAATCTGGGGTATCCGGTTCTTTCGAATCTTCTATCACAATTACATTAACGCCTTTAGCTCTTAAAACCGTAACAAATGCATCAAACTCTTCTTGTGCCTTTTCATTGATCGACTTATTTTTTAAATCGATTTGCTCCATGAAATAATTGTTCACTGCGGTCTGCTCGTTCATACGAAAGTTCACAGGTCTAATCATTAAAATCGTATTGGTAATCTGCATTATCAATAATTGAGTATTAATGGCAAAATTAATTTTTCGCCTAATATATTGAACATCTATTTGCAAATAAGCGCATTAAGATGTATTAAAATCATCTCATTCCCGAATCAAGGGTAAAGTACTACAACGCAATAATCCACCTTGTTTGGAAACTTCAGCATATGGGATTTCCTCAACGATGAAGCCTTGTTCCCTTAGCCATATGTTTAGACGGGTAAAATTGCGTTCGGAAACAACGACATCAGGTGCGATTGAAAACACATTACTGCACATCTGATACATTTCACCAGCAGTGATTTCAAATACATTTTCCTTCCCAAAATAATTCAGCAACCATTCATATTCCTCTTCGACTAAAAATCCATTTTTATGCATTATGGCCTTGTCCTTTCCAACTGGCTGAAAACAGCAATCCAAATGCAATGCATTCTCCTGGGGATTGGTAATTGACTTTCTTAATTCAAAGGATTTCACTTTCCTGTTCGGAAACATTTTCTTGATATATTCCACTCCTTCCCAATTAGTTCGTGCAGTAATGTAATCAGGATAATCCTTACCTGTATACGTACCAATGAAGATATACTCATTCCATGGCATAACATCACCACCCTCAATATGAACCTCTTCTGGTGGGTATAAAATATTCTCGGGTACAATTCTATCCAAAACATGAAGAATGGCCTCAAATTCCTCTTCGCGATGTGGTAGAATATTGGCCTTGATCATTTTGTCATCGATTACAAAAGCAATATCCCTAGAAAAGATTTGATTGCAATCATTGATTACCTCAGGCCGGAAAACTTCTACACCGTGTTTTTTAAAAACCTTTACAAAGGCTTCCATTTCCTTTATCATGTCCTCTTCTTTAGGGTAAGTACCTGCAAGAATATGTTCCAAGGATTTTGGATCATAGGCATCTTCAGGATTGGGAACCGGACCATTGTTTTTGGCTGTCCCCAGTACTACTGCCCTTAAATTGGAAGTTTCGTCCTTTATGTTTAAATATAGCATACTTGTATTTTGCGCAAATATAGGAAATCGGTCTTGAGGACAACAAAAAACCACCTAATTCCGAAATAAAAAAAGGTGGTTTGCGTATGATATGAAAAATTGATTATCTTTTTTTCAAGGGCACAAAGGGTCTTGTGGTCTCCCCAATATATACCTGTCTTGGACGGCCAATAGGCTCATTTCGCAATCGCATTTCTCGCCAATGCGCAATCCATCCAGGCAGTCGCCCCATGGCGAACATTACCGTGAACATTTCTGTTGGAATGCCCAATGCACGATATATAATACCAGAGTAGAAATCAACATTAGGATATAGTTTTCTATCAACAAAATATTGATCTTCTAATGCTACTTTTTCCAATCCTTTTGCTACATCTAAAATTGGATCTTCTATTCCTAAATCACCCAACACTTCATCCGCCGCCTTTTTTAGGATTTTTGCCCTAGGATCAAAATTTTTATAAACCCTATGCCCAAAACCCATTAACCTAAAAGGGTCGTTTTTGTCTTTGGCTTTATCCATATACTTTTGAGTATCGCCACCATCTGCATCGATAGCTTCAAGCATCTCTAAAACAGCTTGATTTGCTCCACCATGTAAAGGTCCCCAAAGTGCGGAAATCCCAGCAGATAAAGACACAAATAATCCGGCATGTGAAGATCCTGTTATGCGTACTGTTGATGTTGAACAGTTTTGCTCATGATCAGCGTGCAAAATCAATAATTTATCAAGGGCATCTATTACGATTTTGTTCTTTTCATACTCTTTGTTGGGCCTTTTGAACATCATCTTATGAAGATTCTCTACATATCCCAAATTATCATCGCCATAATCAAGTGGCAATCCTTTTTTCTTGCGCATAGTCCAGGCCACTAAAACCGGAAATTTTGCCATAAGCCTTACAATCGTATTGTACATTTCTGTTTCAGAAGAAACATTAACTGAAGATGGATTAAAAGCAATCAACGCACTGGTCAGTGATGATAAAACACCCATTGGATGAGCCGATTTTGGAAAACCATCCAAAATCTTTTTCATTTCCTCATCGACTTGTGATTCTGCCTTTATATCATTATGAAATTTTTCCAACTGTTCAATACTTGGAAGCTCCCCAAAAATCAATAAATAAACAACTTCCAAGAAATCAGCTTTTTCAGCTAATTCCTCAATGGGGTAACCTCGGTATCTGAGCATCCCCCTTTCACCATCTAAAAAAGTTATGGCACTTTCACAAGAACCGGTATTCTTAAAACCAGGATCTATGGTTATCATTCCAGTTGTTGACCGTAATGTTTTTATGTCAATGGCCAGTTCATCTTCTGAACCTTTTATTACTGGAAACTCGTACTTTTTGCCTTCGTATTCTAGGGTTGCTTTATCTGACATTTGTATAATTTACTTGGATTAGGGTGAACCGTAAATTTAGGAAAAACCAATCGTTTTAACAATTCATGAAGAATTTTAAATGGACTTTTTTAAGACTTCCATAATGAATTCCAATTAATCATATTTTATAATTAACTAATGGAATACAATGACTTGTAATATTCATCAACGGACTTCTTCCAAGTAAATCGCATCTTCTTAGCGTTAGCCTGGATTTTTTTCCATGTTGGTTTGTCATTATTGTAAATATCCAAGATCAAGTCGAATGAATCTACCATGTTCTTAATCTTTTCATCATAGGTATCCCCATCGAAACTAAACCCAGTTTTCATATGCTCTACAGTATCCTTTAACCCTCCTGTATGATGTACCAGACATGGCACCCCATTGCGCATTGCAAGCATTTGGCTTATACCACAGGGCTCAAAAAGGCTTGGCATGAAATAGATATCCGATTCAAGGTACATTGAATCAATCAAACTTTCTGATTGACCATTGGTAAATATGAAGTTTTTATTCTCATAACTTATTTTCCTGAATAATTCTTCATATTCGGGAGCACCAGTACCTAAAAGTATAAAAATGCCATTTACCTTTTCTAGTTTCTTGAGAATTTCAACAAAGGCCTCCGGTGAGCGTTTAAAGAAATAGAACTTTTGCTCTGTTAACCGAGCCACGCTTGAAGCAATGAAATTGGGTCTACCCTTAATGATGCGCTTCATAATTTTCTCACCCGTGTGGGCTAAAAAATCTGATTTGTACTTTTTAGTTTCATCTTGTAACCACTGAAACAACGCTATAACCGTGTTTCGATAAATCATTCCCTTGGTTTCAACGTTAATATTTTTGTAGTTACAACCGTTCAAAATGCCAACAAGACGACCTTGATCATCGGCTTCCTTCAAATCTTTCTCAAGGCTCTCGCCTCCAATAAACTCAGGTGGCCTACTAGGCAGCATAACATCTTCTTTATAGGAAGGCGAAACCGTATGCACTGTATCAGCAAAGCGAATACCCACCGCCATTAAATTTATACAATCTTGGTACCTATAGTCTTTCAACTTCTCAATATCATATGAAATATTTGGAAACCAGTTTCTTAATGAGGCATAATTATCCTCGAAAGGTCGAATGCCTTGGATAGCCAAATTATGAATGGTAAATACAAACCGCATTTTTTTAAGTGATTTGTAATTTGGATGATATGTTTTTAAAAACAACAAGAGACTTGAATGCCAATCGTGCAAATGAACAAAATCAAGCTTTCCGAACTCTCCATGTTTAATGGCCTCTGCTACCGCAGTACAGAAAATGACATACTTTACAAAATCCGTATAAAAAGGTTCTACAGGATTATCGTGGTAAATATTGGCTATTTCACCTCCTTCAATTTCTGGATGATGAATAACATAATGGTGTATATTCTTGAATTCTTTTTTTGGGATTACCTCGTAAAGCTCAGCTGTATAAGTTACTCCCCTTAATTTTAAATTAAGTTTGGTTTTAAACATTCCATCTGAATGCAATCTTGAATAAGCAGGTACAATAACGTGTACTTTATCACCTCTCTCTGAAATTTGTCTTGGTACATCGCGTACCACATCGCCCATGCCCCCTGCTTTACAATTATATAATCCGTCATTTTCTGCGGCAACAAAAAGAAAGTTATTCATTTAAAAATTAAAATAGGTTAATAATCATTGTTCCAAAAAGGTAATTAAAGTTTAGCTCAAAGCCAAAAAAAGCCTTTCCAAAGAAAGGCTTTTTCTATTATTTCCAAGTCTACTGATTTACTTTAAAAGCTTTTTCTTGTGGAAAATAAGCTGTACTGCCTAATTCTTCCTCAATTCGAAGCAATTGGTTGTATTTGGCCATCCTATCTGAACGAGAGGCAGAGCCAGTTTTAATTTGACCAGTATTCAAAGCAACCGCCAAATCTGCAATAGTGTTGTCCTCTGTTTCACCAGAACGGTGAGACATTACCGAAGTGAACCCAGCATCTTTGGCCATATTCACGGCTGCAATAGTTTCAGTCAAGGAACCTATTTGATTTACTTTGATCAAAATTGAGTTAGCGATACCATTCTCAATTCCACGTGAAAGCCTTTCTACATTTGTCACATAAAGGTCATCACCCACCAATTGGACTTTATCACCAATCATATCGGTCAAAACCTTCCAACCATCCCAGTCATTTTCATCCATACCATCTTCAATTGATATAATAGGATATTTTGCACACAATTCTGCAAGATATTCAGCTTGTTCTTCAGAAGAGCGAACAGCACCTTTATCCCCTTCAAACAAAGTATAATCATACTTTCCATTTTCATAGAACTCAGCAGCTGCACAATCCAATGCGATTTTAACCTCATCTCCAAACTTATAACCAGCGTTCTCCACTGCTTTTCCAATAGTTTCAATAGCATCTTCAGTACCATCTAAAGTTGGGGCAAAACCACCTTCGTCACCAACCGCTGTACTTAGACCTCTATCATGTAAAACCTTCTTAAGGTTATGAAAAATCTCTGTTCCCATTTGCATGGCGTGTGAAAAGCTTTTGGCCTTTATAGGCATGATCATAAACTCCTGAAAAGCAATAGGTGCATCAGAATGTGAACCCCCATTGATTATATTCATCATTGGAACAGGAAGTGTGTTCGCACTTACACCACCAACATATCTAAACAATGAAATTCCAAGTTCATTGGCAGCAGCCTTGGCGGCGGCTAAAGAAACTCCCAAAATTGCATTGGCACCAAGTTGTGATTTATTTGGAGTTCCATCCAATTCAATCATTGTCTGATCAATAAGATTTTGCTCAAAAACAGACATTCCAAGAATTTCCTCTGCAATTACTGTATTTACATTGTTTACGGCCTTACTAACTCCTTTGCCCATAAAAGTATTACCGCCATCGCGAAGTTCAACAGCTTCATGCTCTCCTGTAGAAGCACCTGATGGAACTGCTGCCCTACCCATTATACCATTTTCTGTAATTACATCTACTTCTACTGTTGGATTGCCCCGAGAATCTAAAATCTGTCTCGCATGGACACTAATTATAATACTCATATGAATTGTTTTTAGTATTGATCTTTTGAAAGTACAAAGATACAAAACAACGTAATTATTGGGTGTTTTTAAACCCTATATTCACATCGAAATAACAATTATTTAAACTTTGACTTTCTGTGTTGCGGATTTTTTGATCAATTCAAAATATTGATCAAATAGATATTCTGCGTCATGAGGGCCTGGACTGGCTTCAGGATGATACTGAACAGAAAAAACATCTTTATTCTTCATTCGTATCCCTGCTACGGTATTATCATTTAAATGAACATGGGTAATTTCCAGATCAGAATTAGATTCAGTTTCCTCCCTATTAATGGCAAAACCATGGTTCTGTGACGTTATTTCCCCTTTTCCGGTTAAGAGATTCATTATAGGATGATTTATTCCCCGATGTCCGTTGTGCATTTTATAGGTTGAGACACCATTTGCCAAAGCGATCACTTGATGTCCTAAACAAATACCAAACAAAGGTTTATCACCAGCAATAATATCTTTTGCTGTTTGAATAGAGGCTTTCAAAGGTTCTGGGTCACCAGGACCGTTGGAGATAAAATAGCCATCAGGGTTCCATGCACTCATTTGTTCAAAAGTAGCATTGTAGGGAAATACCTTGATATAGCAGTCCCTTTTTGCGAGGTTTCGAAGTATATTCAATTTTATGCCAATATCCAATGCCGATATTTTATACGTGGCATCCTCCTTGCCATAACAATAAGGTTCTTTGGTTGAAACCCTTGAGGCAAGTTCCAATCCTTTCATACTCGGTATTTTGTCCAATTCCGCTTTTAACTTCTCTACATTATCAATATCTGTGGATATTACAGCATTCATCGCCCCATTATCTCGGATGTAACTCACTAAAGCCCTAGTATCTACATCAGAAATAGCAAGGGTATTGTTCCTGTCCAAGAATTCCAACAAGCTCAAATCTGCGATTGGCCTTGAATAATTATAACTAAAATTCTTACAGATCAAGCCAGCTATTTTTACTGAACAAGATTCTATTTCCTCTTCATTTGTACCATAATTTCCAATATGGGCATTGGTAGCAACCATAAGTTGACCAAAATAGGAGGGGTCGGTAAATATCTCTTGATAACCGGTCATGCCCGTATTAAAACATACTTCACCAAAGGCAGTACCCTCTTTTCCCCCAACTGACTTTCCATGAAATATAGTTCCGTCTGCCAATAATAATAATGCTCTTTTCTTAGATTGATATTTCATACTATAAACTCAATAATTTCATTTCACAAATAAACATAAAAAAAGGATAAACTGTTAAGCTTATCCTTTTGTAAATATTATTAGTTAATAACATTTTATTCTTCTGAATCATCAGTTTTGTTATCCGCTACTTCAACTGGGGGAGTTGCTGTTTTCGAACTGCCGGCCCTTCTACTACGTCTTGTAGTTTTCTTCTTAGGCTTATCTGCATTATAAAGCTCATTGAAATCAACCAACTCGATCATTGCCATATCGGCGTTATCACCAAGACGATTTCCTAATTTAATGATTCTTGTATAACCCCCTGGTCTATCACCAACCTTTTCAGAAACTGCACTGAATAACTCTGTAACTGCATATTTATTTCTTAAATATTTGAAAACAATACGTCTATTATGCGTACCCTTTTCTGTTGATTGGTTATTTTCCGCTTTCGATTTCGTAATTAAAGGTTCCACAAATTGTTTCAAGGCTTTTGCCTTTGCAACAGTAGTATTTATACGCTTATGCTCAATTAAGGAACATGCCATATTTGCCAACATTGCTTTTCTATGAGCAGCTTTTCTTCCTAAATGATTGACTCTCTTTCCGTGTCTCATGACTTTTATTTTATCATCTTGCTACCAAATCCCTATAGTTCCCCTCAGGAGAGCAAAATATGATTACTTAATCTTTATCTAATTTGTATTTTGACAAATCCATTCCGAAGCTCAAACCTTTATTGATAACCAACTCTTCAAGTTCGGTCAAGGATTTCTTTCCGAAGTTTCTAAATTTCATTAGGTCATTCTTATTAAATGAAACCAAATCACCTAATGTATCTACTTCAGCAGCCTTAAGACAGTTCAAAGCACGAACTGAAAGATCCATATCTACCAATTTTGTTTTCAATAGTTGACGCATATGTAATGATTCCTCATCATAGGTTTCAGTCTGGGCAATTTCATCTGCTTCCAATGTAATACGTTCATCCGAGAATAACATGAAGTGGTGAATAAGAACCTTTGCACCTTCTGTCAAAGCATCTTTTGGGTGAATTGAACCATCGGTTACAATCTCAAATACCAATTTTTCGTAATCGGTTTTCTGTTCTACCCTAAAGTTCTCAATACTATATTTTACATTCTTGACCGGTGTAAAAATAGAATCAACGGCTATTGTTCCTAAGGCAGCGTTAGATTTTTTGTTCTCCTCTGCAGGAACATACCCTCTACCCTTATCAATAACAATTTCCATATTGATACTTACCTTCGAATCCATATTACAAATAACCAATTCAGGATTCAAAACTTGATATCCCGAAATGAATTTTTGAAAATCACCTGCCGTCAATTGATCTTTTCCACTA
>JAAETN010000442.1 GCA_024228355.1 Maribacter sp.
CACCAACATTGGCAATAGTGACGGGTTTTTTAGCAGATTTGTTTACAGCATAGACCAGAGACCAGGCCTTCTTATAAGATATCTTCATTTGCTTTGCAGCTTTAGATAATGACCCGGTTTTGTCAATTGTCTTTAACAATCTTACTCTTCCCTCTCCCATGAGGACATTGCCATCGGTCTCAATCCAAATTCTACTCTTGATTTTGTAATTCATTTTGATTGTTTTAAATGGGTAAACTAATAACTTCAATAGAATCACCTATTGAAATTACGTTTTGTTCTTCATGCAAATAGACCATTGCATTTGCCAAGGCAAAAGTTTGTAACATTGCTGAACTCTGTCCTTCCAGGATAGTTGCTTCACCATTTTTTAGTATTGCTTTTAAAAATTGGGTTTTATCTCCTTTTTTAGTAAAATTTGATACGGATTTTGCTGTTGTCCTCGGTAATGAAAAACCAACATCTCCCGATATCCTTTGCAAGGCCGGATATATATAAATATAAAAACAGCTTAAAACGGCTGCTGGATTCCCTGGTAGACCAAATACAATTGTATTTTTCTTTTTACCAAAGAATAATGGTTTTCCCGGTTTTTGCTTAACCTTATAAAATATTTGTTCTACGGTTAGTTCTTGAAGTACCTTGCCCACAAAATCATAATCTCCCACAGAAATACCTCCAGTAATAATTACGATATCATGATGGGCGATAGTCTTTTCCAAAATCGAAAATATAAGGGCATATTCATCCTTCACTTTATGAATGGTGACATCTGTATGGCCAAGACTGATCAAGGCGCTTAATAGCATCCCGGAATTACTTTCATAAATTTTTCCGTATGGTAATGTAGGTCCGGCTTCGACAAGTTCATTTCCAGTGACAACAATGGCTATAGAGGGTTTTTTATAAACTGATATTTCTGTTATTCCCAATGAGGTTAAATACCCTATGGCAGCGGGAGTTAACACTGTTCCCTTAGTTAAGGCAACTTCCCCTTTTTTGACCTGCTCTCCTAATGGGCGAATATTTTCTTCAAAGGAGACAGGTTTTTCGAGGATTATTTTTTTTTTATCCACAGCAACATTTTCCTGCATGACGACCGCATTGGCAGATTTGGGAAGAGGGGCTCCCGTAAATATTCGGACAGCTTCACCCGCTTTCAAAACAGGATTATGACTATCCCCTGCTATCACCTCATCAATAACGGTATAGGTAACATCATTATGCAATGAAAGCGCATAACCATCCATTGCCGATTGATTAAATGGAGGCATATCAATGGGGGATATCACATCTTCATACAATGAATAACCCAATGCATTTAGGATGTTTATGCGATTCTTTCTTTCCAGTGGTGTTGTATTCTTATTAATGATATTAATTGCCTCTTCAACAGGAATCATGTTAGGTATCGTTATATCCAATCAAATATAACGAAACCTTCTCTTACTACGAAAAAAAGGGGGGGATAAATGGCAAAAAAACAAGTTTAACTCCATCTAAAAAAACCAAGAACGTTCAGTTCATCAAGTACACGCCTTGAGTGATAATTTTATATTGTACAAAAAAATAATCGAGATGATTTTCCACTCCATTTACTTATTTATTTCAACCAACAAATAATCGATTTTTATACTCAATGTAAGGTGATCGGATTACTTTTGTTACTGTCTTTGGATGTACAACTAATTTTTTTAAATAAATAAGAAATTTTCATGAAAATCACATTTAAAAATCGCTGGTTAGTAATTGTTGGGGGAATATTAATCCAACTGTGTTTAGGTATTATTTATGCTTGGTCCGTTTTTACGATTCCTTTGACCAAAGCCGTAGAAGAAGGCGGTAAAGGCTTTACCGCATCGCAATCGGCCTGGATTTTTTCAGTAGGCCTATTTACATTTTCCGTCTTTATGATCGTATCAGGAAGACTAATGAAACGTAGATTCCCAAACAAGATACTTACGGCTATTGGTGGTATCTTACTCGGGCTCGGATATATTTTGGCAGGATACACCGGAGGTAGTTTTATAAGTCTTCTTCTCACCATTGGAATTCTTGGTGGTGCAGGTATCGGTTTGGCTTATGCCGTTCCCTTGAAAATAGGAATTAGTTGGTATCCGGATAAGGTAGGACTGGTATCAGGATTAGCAGTTGCCGGCTTCGGATTTGGCGCCACGTTTTGGATCAAAGCTGCAGGAGCCTGGTTCGGTGGTGGACTGTTACAGAATTTTTCGATTTTTAATTTACCTGGGTTGGAAAGTACCTTTGTACTATATGGATTAATTCTAATAGTTTTGGTGGTTCTGGGTGCTACCGTTATGAAATTACCACCTGATGATTACATTCCTGATGGATGGAATCCAAAGACTGATGCTTTGGATCCTGAGTTTGAATCAATTGATGTTCACAGTTCAGAAATGCTTCGTACACCACAGTTTAGATTGTTGTTCAGTATGTTTTTACTTTCCGCCTTCGCTGGGCTTATGGTAATTTATTGTATTAAGTTATTTGGTATTGATGCCCTTTCCGCTCAAAGCGCGGCGGCTGCCTCGGTAACTGCGGGTACCGCTATGGCGGTCTATGCCATACTGAATGGCTTGGGAAGGATAATGTATGGTCGTTTGTCAGATGCTTTGGGAAGGAAAAAGACGCTGCGAATAATGTTGTTTTCACAGGCTATTATGATGGCTGCATTTTTCTGGTTGGGACAATC
>JAAETN010000443.1 GCA_024228355.1 Maribacter sp.
CTTAAAAGAAATAAACCCGAATGTAATGACCGCAGTTCCAAGACTCTACGAAAAGGTTTATGACAAGATTGTGGCCAAAGGCAGTGAATTAAAAGGAATCAAGAGAGCCCTCTTCTTTTGGGCTATCAACCTCGGGCTTAAGTATGAACCCTATGGGGCCAATGGCTGGTTATATGAACAAAAATTAAAGCTTGCCCGCAAGCTCATTTTCAAAAAGTGGCAAGAGGCTTTAGGTGGAAAATTAGAATTCATGGTATCAGGTAGCGCAGCGTTACAACCAAGATTGACTCGTGTATTTTCGGCTGCCGGTATGCCTATTATGGAAGGATATGGCTTAACTGAGACCTCACCTGTAATATCAGTTAATGATATAAGAAATGCCGGATTTAGGATAGGAACGGTAGGTAAGGTAATTGATAACGTTGAAATCAAAATTGCCGAGGATGGGGAAATATTGGCCAAAGGCCCTAACATTATGCAAGGCTATTACAAAGACCCCGAAAAAACGGCCTCTGTAATGACAGGGGATTATTTTCATACCGGGGATATCGGAGAGATTGATTCTGAGGGATTTTTAAAAATTACAGATCGTAAAAAAGAAATGTTCAAAACCTCTGGAGGTAAATATGTTGCTCCAGCCTTAATTGAGAATCAATTGAAACAATCTAGGTTTATAGAGCAGGTTATGGTTGTTGGGGAAGGTGAAAAAATGCCAGGTGCTTTAATTCAGCCGGACTTTGAGTTTCTAAAAGAATGGGGCAAAAGGCATAATTTGAATTTCGAAAACATGTCCGACGTAGTTTTAAATGAGCAAGTTTTAGTTCGCTACCAAGAAGAAATTGATCTTGCCAATGAGCATTTTGCGAAATGGGAAAAAGTGAAGAAATTTAAACTAACTCCTAACTCTTGGACGATTGATGGCGGCCATTTAACGCCAACAATGAAGCTGAAAAGAAAAAAAGTCAAGGAAATATATATTGATCTATTTAATGATATATACGGACATTAAAGCTCATATTCACTTTTTATATATTGATACTTTAATTCCAGTCACCAATTCTTTGAATTCAACCCCTGACATTTATTCTCTGATTAACGAATAATAGGCTATTGACTTAAAACACTTCCGTTATCAGATTTTTCTTCAAATATATTATGCATGCATAATATATTTTTTTATATTTGGTGACATTTTATCCCACATGAAGGAATTAACCATTGATTATGTACTTAGAGCTACATGGCAAGCTGTAGCCAGAATGTACAATGAAGAGGCCAAAGGTTTTGGTTCAACAATGGCTGTAGGCTTTACCTTACTAAGTATTGACCCTAAAAAAGGGACTCCTTCTACTGCATTAGGACCAAAGATGGGAATGGAAGCCACAAGTCTTTCCAGGATTCTCAAAAGGATGGAAGAAATGGGGCTGATATTACGTAAGCCCAATCCAAATGATGGCAGGGGCGTTTTGATTCACCTTACCGAATTTGGATTAGAGAAAAGAAACGATTCTAAAAATGCCGTTTTAAATTTCAATGATACGATCAAGGCCAATGTTTCTAGCGAAAAATTGGATAACTTTTTTGAAGTTATGGAAACCATAAATAGACTGGTCGTAGAAAAAAACATACATATAAAAGATTCAACAACAAATTAATACCGCTTATATTAAATGAACAAGCATATTAAAAAAGTAGCAGTTATAGGCTCAGGAATAATGGGCAGTGGCATTGCATGCCATTTTGCCAATATTGGAGTCGAGGTATTATTGCTTGATATCGTTCCTAGGGAGCTTGATGAAAGAGAAAAGGCCAAAGGTCTCACATTGGAAGACAAGATTGTTCGTAATCGGCTGGTCAACAATTCACTAGCTGGGGCATTAAAGTCGAAACCTTCCCCTATTTACCATCAAAAGTTTGCCCAACGTATTACCACGGGGAACTTGGAAGATGACATTTCAAAGGTTTCCAAAGTAGATTGGATTATTGAGGTTGTCGTAGAACGTTTGGATATCAAGAAAATGGTATTTGAGAATTTGGAAAAACACAGGACCCTGGGAACTTTGATAACTTCGAACACTTCCGGTATTCCAATTAAATTCATGTCAGAAGGTCGAAGTGAAGATTTCCAAAAGCATTTCTGTGGAACCCACTTTTTTAATCCAGCGAGATATTTGAAATTATTTGAGATAATTCCAGGTCCCAAAACTTCTTCTGCTGTATTGGATTTCCTAAACGGATATGGTGAAAAATTCTTAGGTAAAACCTCAGTCGTTGCGAAAGACACTCCGGCTTTTATCGGAAATCGTATTGGTATCTTCAGTATTCAAAGTCTCTTCCATATGGTAAAGGAAATGGGAATGACCGTCGAAGAGGTTGATAAGTTAAGTGGTCCGGTTATCGGAAGGCCTAAATCGGCGACTTTTAGAACTGTTGACGTCGTAGGCCTTGATACCTTGGTACACGTTGCCAATGGCATCTATGAAAATTGCACCAATGATGAAAAACATGAGCTATTCAAGCTTCCAGATTTCATCAGTACCATGATGGAGAATAAATGGTTG
The DNA here is from genome assembly GCA_024228355.1 of Maribacter sp. Taxonomy (GTDB): domain Bacteria; phylum Bacteroidota; class Bacteroidia; order Flavobacteriales; family Flavobacteriaceae; genus Maribacter_A. Next base: position 2,562 of record JAAETN010000443.1, read on the forward strand.
GGCAGTAAAACCGGACAAGGATTCTATAAGAAAGTAAAAGGTGACGGGGGGAAAAGTGAGATTTTGACGCTTGATTTGGATACGATGGATTATCGATCTAAAAAAAGTGCAAAATTCGCCACCTTAGAGTTAACAAAAACAATAGATAAAGTTGTAGACCGATTTGAGGTACTTGTTTCAGGAAAAGATAAAGCAGGTGAGTTCTATAGAAAGAGCTTTGCCGCACTGTTCGCTTATGTTTCTCGCCGGATTCCTGAAATAACTGATGAATTATATAAGATTGATGATGCCATGAAAGCCGGTTTTGGTTGGGAACATGGTCCGTTTCAGATTTGGGACGCCATTGGTCTCGAAAAAGGACTGGCCATAATGAAAGATGAAGGCCAAGAACCTGCAACATGGGTTTCAGAAATGGCTGCAGCGGGTATCAATTCTTTCTACTCCGTTAAGGAGGGAGCAACTTATTTCTATGATATTCCGAAAAAATCCATAGAAAAAGTTCCTGGACAGGATTCATTTATCATTTTGGATAACATTCGTAAATCAAATGAAGTATTCAAAAATAGCGGTGTTGTTATTGAAGATTTAGGTGACGGTATTTTGAATGTGGAATTCCAATCCAAAATGAACACCATTGGAGGAGATGTTTTAGCCGGGTTGAACAAAGCCATAGACTTGGCCGAAAAAGACTATCAAGGACTTGTTGTGGGAAACCAAGCTGCGAACTTCTCAGTAGGTGCCAATATCGGCATGATTTTCATGATGGCGGTTGAACAGGAATATGATGAACTCAATATGGCGATAAAAATGTTCCAGGATACCATGATGCGTATGCGCTATTCAGCAATTCCGACAGTATCAGCTCCCCATGGAATGTGCCTAGGTGGCGGTTGTGAGTTATCACTACATGCCGACAAGGTAGTTGCAGCAGCTGAAACTTATATTGGTTTGGTTGAATTTGGTGTAGGAGTTATTCCAGGGGGTGGCGGTTCAAAGGAATTCGCTTTAAGGGCAGCAGATACCTTTAAGAAAAATGATGTTGAATTAAATGTCTTGCAGGAATACTTCTTGACCATAGGTATGGCGAAAGTATCAACTTCGGCTTATGAAGCCTTTGATTTAGGTATCCTTCAAAAAGGCAAGGATATTGTTGTTGTGAACAAAGACCGACAAATAGCAACCGCTAAGGAATATGCCAAATTAATGGCAGAAGGTGGTTATACACAACCTGTGCGAAGAAAGGATATAAAAGTACTAGGCAAGCAAGCATTGGGAATGTTCTTGGTTGGAACAGACGCTATGGAGGCTAGTCATTATATCAGTGAACACGACCATAAAATTGCCAACAAATTGGCCTATGTAATGGCCGGAGGGGATTTATCTGAACCAACCTTCGTAAGTGAACAATATTTATTGGATATAGAGCGAGAAGCATTTTTAAGTCTTTGTACTGAACGAAAGACTTTAGAACGAATTCAACATATGCTCAAAACAGGTAAGCCCTTGCGCAACTAATTGCGCAGCTTTTCGCCTTTAGCAATTGGCTATTGGCACCTTTAATTAAAATTACAAATGCTAAGAGCCAAGAGCGAATAGCCAAAAGCATAAATAATGAAAACAGCGTATATAGTAAAAGCATATAGAACAGCAGTAGGTAAGGCACCAAAAGGAGTGTTCCGCTTTAAACGGACTGATGAGTTGGCTGCTGAAACCATCGAATACATGATGAAGGAGATGCCCGATTTTGATAAAAAACGAATTGATGATGTTATTGTAGGTAATGCAATGCCCGAAGGTTCACAAGGACTGAACATGGCTCGTTTAATCTCTCTAATGGGGTTGGATATTGTTGATGTACCCGGAGTTACAGTTAACCGTTTTTGTTCATCAGGAATTGAAACTATCGGTATAGCGACTGCCAAAATTCAAGCTGGTATGGCAGATTGTATTATTGCAGGTGGTGCTGAAAGTATGAGCTCTGTTCCTATGACTGGTTATAAGACCGAACTTAACTATGATTTAGTCAATTCAGGCCATGAGGATTATTACTGGGGAATGGGAAATACTGCTGAGGCCGTGGCTAATGAATTCAATGTTTCCCGTGAAGACCAGGATGAATTTGCCTATAATTCGCATATGAAAGCCTTAAAGGCACAAGCAGAAGACCGTTTTCAAGATCAAATTGTGCCCATTGAAGTTGAGCAAACCTATTTGGACGGTACTGGAAAGAAGGCAATAAAAAATTATACGGTTACCAAAGATGAGGGACCACGAGCAGGTACAAGTTTGGAAGCCTTGGCGAAGCTTAGAGCTGTTTTTGCAGCTGGTGGAAGTGTAACTGCCGGTAATTCCTCACAAATGAGTGATGGAGCTGCTTTTGTTATGGTAATGAGTGAGGAAATGGTGAAGGAATTAAACTTGGAACCCATCGCTCGTTTGGTTAATTACGCAGCTGCAGGGGTTGAACCAAGAATTATGGGCATTGGTCCGGTTAAAGCTGTTCCAAAGGCCCTAAAACAGGCAGGATTAAAACAGGATGATGTTGAATTGATAGAATTGAACGAGGCATTCGCCTCCCAATCACTTGCTGTCATAAGAGAATTAGACCTTAACAAGGAAATTGTCAATGTCAATGGTGGTGCGATTGCCTTGGGTCATCCATTAGGTTGTACAGGGGCTAAATTGTCCGTTCAATTATTCGATGAAATGAGAAAAAGGAATATGCAAGGTAAATATGGTATAGTTACCATGTGTGTTGGAACGGGACAGGGAGCTGCCGGCATTTATGAGTTTCTTAAATAGAGCCAAGAAAACAGAGTCAAGAAAAAAGACCAATGGGGAAACATAATTTTAAGAAACTTAAAATTTGGCAAAATGGTATGAACCTAGTTGACGACACATATTAAATGTTCAGAACATTTCCTGATATTGAAAGATTTAATCTGATTTCACAGCTTATTCGTTGTGCCGTTTCAATTCCCTCGAATATTGCAGAAGGAACAAGTAAATCAACCGATCGACATTTGAATAAATATATTGAAGATAGTTTAGGTTCCGCCTTCGAATGGGAAACCCAACTTATAGTTGCCTATCGTCAAAAATATATCGATAAAACCAAATATCAACTTTTAGAAAATAAAATTCAAGAATTGCAAAAAATGATTTCAGGATTTCAAGGAAGACTAAAGTTAAAGTCTTGATTCTTGGTTCTTGATGCTAAAATCTTAAACTATGAGTACTGAAACAAAAAGTGAAGACCTATTAAGAGGCGGACAGTTCCTCGTAAAAGAAACCAAATGTGAAGATGTTTTCACGTTGGAAGATCTATCTGAAGAACAACGTATGATGCGCGATAGTACAAAGGAGTTTGTAGATCGAGATATTTGGGCACACTGGGAACGGTTTGAAAAGAAGGACTATGCTTATACAGAAGAATGTATGCGTAAGGCGGGTGAGCTCGGTCTCTTATCCATAGCGGTACCTGAGGCATATGGCGGAATGGGAATGGGTTTTGTCTCAACAATGTTGGTCTGTGATTATATCTCAGGGGCAACAGGTTCGTTTAGTACTGCATTTGGAGCACATACTGGAATTGGCACAATGCCCATTACACTTTACGGAACAGAGGAACAAAAACAAAAATATGTTCCAAGATTGGCTTCTGGAGAATGGTTTGGGGCTTATTGTCTGACTGAACCTGGAGCTGGATCCGATGCAAATTCGGGTAAAACCAAAGCTGTATTATCCAAAGATGGAAAATACTATTCCATAACTGGACAAAAAATGTGGATATCCAATGCAGGCTTTTGCAATATGTTCATTGTTTTTGCCCGTATAGAAGATGATAAGTATATCACTGGCTTTATTGTAGAGAATGACCCCAAAAATGGGATTTCTTTAGGTGACGAAGAGAAAAAATTGGGAATTCACTCCTCCTCTACCCGTCAAGTTTTCTTTAGTGAGACAAAAGTTCCCGTTGAAAATATGCTTTCAGAACGCGGCAATGGATTCAAAATAGCTATGAACGCCTTGAATATCGGCCGAATTAAATTGGCAGCTGCTTGTTTAGAAGCACAGCGTCGTGTAATCGGCGAAGCTGTAAACTATGCCAATGAGCGAAAACAATTTAAAACACCAATTATCAATTTTGGGGCCATCAAAGCTAAAATAGCAACTATGGCCGCCAATACTTATGCCGGTGAATCAGCATGTTATCGTGCTGCTAAGAATATCGAAGATAGGATTGCTATTCGTGAGGCTGGAGGCAATCCACATCAGGAAGCTGAATTAAAAGGGGTGGAGGAATATGCCATAGAATGCTCTATACTAAAAGTTGCTGTTTCCGAACATGTTCAAAGCACTACCGATGAGGGTATTCAGATTTTTGGAGGAATGGGCTTTAGTGCAGATGCACCTATGGAAAAAGCTTGGAGAGATGCCAGAATTTCCCGTATTTACGAAGGTACAAACGAAATTAACCGAATGTTGGCGGTAGGTATGTTAGTGAAAAAAGCAATGAAAGGCCATGTTGACCTTCTAGGACCAGCAACAAAGGTTGGTGAAGAATTGATGGGCATACCTTCTTTTGATGCCCCTGATTTTTCAGAGCTTTTTGCAGAAGAAAAAGATTTGGTCGCTCGACTGAAAAAGGTGTTTCTAATGGTCGCTGGTAGTGCGGTCCAAAAATTTGGGCCTGAGTTGGAAAAACACCAACAATTGATGATGTGCGCTGCCGATATTCTAATTGAAATCTATATGGCGGAATCTACCATTCTTAGAACAGAGAAAAATGCCAAGCGTTTGGGCGAAGAAGCGCAGGCCACTCAAATCGCAATGTCGAAATTGTATCTGTACAATGCCGTTGAAACCGCTATTTCAAAAGGAAAAGAAGCTATCATTTCATTTGCTGAAGGAGATGAGCAACGCATGATGCTTATGGGCCTTAAACGATTCACAAAATATACCAATAACCCAAATGTAGTTGCCTTGCGTATCCAAATTGCTGACAAGGTTGCTGCGGATAACGGTTACACCTTTGACTAATTCAGATTGAACTTTTGAGATGATTTAGAAGAAAAAACCGTCCTGACAGTATCGTCAGGACGGTTTTTAAATTTGGTATTATATGCTATTCTCGATTTAATCCAAAAAATTATACATTTTAGCATATTGCATCATCTGCTCTTCAAAGCTTTCTGGTTGGGTTACATTAATATCCACTATTTCTCCTGCATCATTGGTTTCAGGAACTAGAACAGGGTTTACAAATCCGCTGTAGGGAGCAGATTTAAATTGTTGATTACGATCTAGGACCTCAGCATGTATTGCCTGATCAACTTTTACTCCATAACCTTCAACCAAATCCTGTGCAGC
>JAAETN010000444.1 GCA_024228355.1 Maribacter sp.
GGCGTTATATACCTCAATAGGCATCATTCTATGAAAATAAAGATATTTTTAATTGCTCTCATTTCTTTTATGATCGGGGTATTAGGTACAGCCTATATTACTAGTACTCGCTATGGAGAACTGATGATCTGGACAGAAGAAATGTCAAATCTAGCTAAAAAATCATCACTCGAAAGATACATACAGCTCTATGAAAAAGACTCATTTGAGTGTCTGTATGCAAAACTAAATGATGATCTTGAATATGAGAAGCACATTTCCGAGTACTATAAGAAACAAAGAGAAGGAATTTCTGGGGATGAACTGCAAGAATTTTTTGTTCAACAAAAAAGCCGTAAACTGAAGGCCACGACTGTATGCAAACCAACGCCTTAATCAATATTTCAACGGTATATAACCAGTCGGTTAAATACGCACACTTCGTGTGCCGGACTGCTATTCCGCTGCGCTCCAAATCAGCCGTTTACCGAAGGCGTTATGTTTCTAAATAAACTATGAGTAAACTACCCTTTATCATATATGTAGACGTAGACGATACTTTTGTACGAAGTCATGGTACTAAAAGAATTCCCATTCCTATTGTGATTGAACATATTAAATCTCTAAAAGCTCAAGGGGCAACTCTCTATTGTTGGAGTTCTGGTGGGTCAGAATATGCAAAAAACTCAGCAGTTGAATTTGGTATTTTAGAATGCTTCGAATCTTTTCTCCCAAAACCAATGGTTATTCTTGATGACGTTGAACTCTCTAATTGGCGTAATTTAATTGAAATTCATCCGAATGAATGCCCTAATAACACCATAGAATCTTACAAGAAGAAGATTAGTGAATCGTAAACCGAAACATAACCAGTGACTATGGTGTCAACCCCAACTAATTAACTCATTTTTGGATCCCAGTAAACACCATCTCTCACCATCGTGTTCAGGATAACAACCATCTTTCTGACACAGGCAATTATTGCCACTTTTTTTGGCTTA
>JAAETN010000445.1 GCA_024228355.1 Maribacter sp.
AAAAACTTGAATCACACTTACTACTTTGGTGACACTGAAATCCCCACCTGCGATCAAATTAAGGATCTTGGTGTCACAGTGCAATCAGATTTGAAGTTCCATCAACACTGTGTTAATATTGTTCGTTCAGCATCAGTTATGTCCAATATGATTTTTAAATGTTTCTCATCCAGGAAAACTGACTTTCTAGTTCGTATGTTCACTACTTTCGTTCGACCGCGTCTTGAATATGCCACACAGGTATGGTCCCCTCATTTTCTAAAAGATATTGACCTACTGGAAACTGTGCAACGTCGTTTCACAAAGCGTATCTGTGGAATGGAAGGTAAGTCATATACTCAAAGGCTTTCTGCTTTGAATTTGCAATCTTTAGAACTTCGACGGCTAATTTTTGACTTGGTTTATACATATCAAATTATACATGGGCTTATAGATCTTGATTTTTCCGACTTTTTTACATTTTCTGCCTCTGGTACTAGAGGTCATGACCTCAAATTATATAAGCACAAATCGCGTCTTGACATCTCAAAATATTTTTTCTCCAATCGAGTGGTTGATGTTTGGAATCAGCTTCCTAATTCGGTTGTAACGGCTTCATCTTTATTAGTATTTAAATCTCACATCAGCAAAATCAATTTGTCTCAATTCCTAAAGGGAAGGGGCCTTGACGTCTGAGTGACACCGCCCCCTCACCTTTTCAACAAAGCACCATTTTTCAACAAATTATCTATTTTAAATTTCAACTCTGCATTACATATTCACTTTTATTTGTGTCTTTTTGATGCCATTTTTCGTTTCTTTAGTACGATTTGCATATTTTATTTTGTTTGTGTGATCTCTTTTTTCTTCATTTGTTCATGTATATTCGATTCATTTCATATTCGCTCTGCATTTTCTTTTCTTGAATTTTCTAATTGGTAATTCTATTGCATTATTGAATTTGTAATTGTATTGGAGATTTGTATCTTGTCATGTGCTTGTTGAATAAAATTCTGACTGACTGACTGACAACTATTTTGCAGCATTACTCAGGGGCTGCACAGATAGTTTTTGGTTAAATATCAAGAAAATCGTGCAAGATTTAATTTTGAACCTTCTTTTCAATTCTTGAAAATGAACGAAAACTTAAAGCACGCAAACCCGTTAACTTCATGTTTCAAGTTCAAAACGAATTGATGGGTGTATGTACTACACTACA
>JAAETN010000446.1 GCA_024228355.1 Maribacter sp.
AAATCGGGATGGAAGAGGGGATGGTCGAGAAATCATTGAATGCCGTAAAAGAGCACTTGGACTGCGACTATGGTATAGTCCTGAATAGCCCGGCTTTTACCGAATACCATATAGCGTATGGGGAGATTTCAACCTATCCCGCAGGTTATAAGGAGAACGGGGGCATATTCTGTCATAACAATCCGTGGATCATGATCGGGGAAACCATTTTGGGTAGGGGAGACCAAGCCTATGAATACTATACTAAAATTGCACCCAGTTTCTTGGAGGACATCTCCGAATTACATAGGGTTGAACCTTATGTGTATTGCCAAATGATTGCCGGTAAAGAGGCGTTTAAACCGGGGGAGGCCAAAAACTCATGGTTATCGGGAACCGCTTCCTGGAATTTCTTTGCCATTACCCAATACATTCTAGGTGTTAAAACACATTACGACGGACTGGTAATCGATCCTTGTATACCTTCAAAATGGAATGGTTTTAAAATGAAGCGTGAATTTAGGGGCGCTATCTATGTTATTGAGGTGCAAAATCCCGATCATATTAGCAAAGGCGTAAAAAGAGTATTCGTGAATGGCAAGGAAATCAAGGGCAATACTATTCCTATTTTGGAAAAAGGAAAAGAACATGCAATAAGGGTAATTATGGGATAGTGGTTTAATGTGGCAAATTATGTCTTATTAGGCCATAAACTAAGGTTCCAAGGATTGCGGCCGCAATAACGATCAGCATACTAATTACCCCTGTTCCTACGAGAATATACATGGGCCCTGGGCAGGCACCTGCCAGGGCCCATCCCAAACCAAATATAGCACCTCCCAGCAGCGTACGTATAAGACCCTTCTCCTTAGGCTTGATATTTATTTTTTCACCTTCAATATTCTTTAATTTCATCAGTTTTATAAATCCAACGCCAAGTACCCCGAGTACTACCGCTGACCCAATGATCCCATACATATGAAAGGCTTGAAATTTGAACATTTCGTAAATACGATACCAGGAAACGGCCTCGGATTTAACCAAAATAATCCCAAAGAGCATCCCAACAAACAAATATTTTAAAAGCTTCATGCTGTAAAGATTAGGGGTAAAATAAAATGCGTCATGATCAATCCACCGATGAAAAAGCCAATAACGGCTAATAAAGAGGGTTTTTGTAGGTTACTTAGACCCGAAATCGCATGGCCTGAAGTGCAACCCCCGGCATAGCGGGTACCAAATCCGACTAAAAAACCGGCAATTACCAATATCGATAAGCCCTTTACGTTTAAAACAGCATCCCAGCCAAAAATTTCTGGGGGTAATAGTGACTCACCGGCATTTGTAAAACCCAGGGCCTTTAAATCGTTGATCGTATTGGATGAAAGATCTATCGTTGATCCATCCGATAAAAATTGGACAGAAATAAAGCCCCCTATAATGGCGCCCACAACGACCACCAAGTTCCAGCGTTGGGCTTTCCAATCATATTTGAAAAAATCGGCATATTTTCCTGCGCCGCCCATACTGCATAATGTCCTAAGATTAGAAGACATCCCGAATGTCTTTCCGAAGTAGAACAGCAAAAGCATAATAAAGGTGATCAATGGCCCTGAAACATACCATGGCCAAGGTTGAAGTATATATTCCATCCCATGTATTTGTTGCAAATATAGGCAATCGCTTAGTTTAGGATTATTTTAAAGATGGGCAAGCAACTATTACCGCTGCACTAGGGCTTTTTATCGGAGCCAGTGTTATGGGTTGGATTTCTATTATCCGTCATTAGGGGTTTTTAGATTATTTTTCTTCTTCTGAAAATGACTCACTATAAAAAGAACCCCCACAATGGCGAAAGGAATGGTGATGGCCATTATAATACCAAGGCTCATCCCAATGGATTGATTCATTTTATAGTTATGCATAAAAACAAAGGGACTCAGTCCAAGACCAATAATTATGAAGATCAAACCCCCAATATATTCCCATTTCCATGCAATGATCAAAAAAATGAGTAATATAAATGAAGGAATTAAATGGATGATAAAAGCAATAAGCTGTTGCCAGATGGTTAATCCAGGCGCAAAAGCATCAGCTGCGAATAGACTAACAAAAAGAATCGAAAGGATACAGATAATTCTTGGTAACCAATGGAATACTCTAACCGATTTTTTCATTTTATTTCCGTATTAAAATTTATCCGACTCGTTGTGCTTTTCGATTCCTCCTTATTTTTATGATTTTTTCTGGTCACCATTATTATCTATCTGGTTAGCCAAGAAAGAGGATTAATAATTGTCAAAGTCCAACTTATGTGGTTATATAGTCTATCCATGTAAACTTAGTTATATGGCGGTTATATGGCGTTTTCTTTTCTTCGAAGATATCTCATTCATCGATATCTGCTATTTTCTTGACTTTTCCAACGTTCATTCAAACCAATCAAGTTTCTTTTCATTCCCAAGTAAGAATCCCACGAGGCTCTAATTGTAATTTCACTAAAATTTATTTTCAGGTAGCCTATTTCTTTTCACCATAAGCCAGATACTTAGTGAAAGTTCCGCAATAGCCATTGTTAACATTATAATTACCTCAAGAGTTTTAGGTAGATGAAGATCTACAAAAAATACTATATATGTAAACGATGCAAACATCAACAATATACCGAGGGTTTTCGGGATATATCCTGACTTGAGGACTGAATAACCAAGTACAAATATATGTAAGGCAAAAAATAGGTATCCAAAAAGTTTTATGGATGCATAACCGTAAACATCTATAATTTGAAATGCCAGAGCAAACAATCCAATTACCAAAGTACAAGCGTACAGCAGCCTGAGAACTGACGTAAGCAAGGCAAGATTCTTACTGGCTGGTTTAAGGACGACATAAAGTGCGAGACCAATAATAGAATCAAGCGCAAGTACGAGAAGATAACCAACAACAGCAAAACCAAATAGTCTCCCATTAGCCTCAATATCGCTGGCTAAGGCTGCTGTATCGCCAGGTACTACAAAATTAGCTAAAAGAAAATCATCAACTAAGGTTACGATGAAAACCGAGGTTATAAACGCAATCCCTACAACCATTGCTGCTTTGCTTGGCGATAAATCAGTGATACTATTTTTCATATCGTAATTACCTAATTAATTATAGCGGTTAAGTACAAATAACGCTTACTCTACTATTTGTCCTTGACCGATCAGCTTTTTTTCCAATTGGTTGTATTCCAAATCTTGAACAGCTTTACCTTCTTCAATTCCTAAGCAAGCAATAATAGCTGCACTTTGACCAAGAACCATAAATACAGGTTCCATACGAATTGATCCAAATGCTATATGTGATGCACTAAGGCATACGGGTACAAGTAAATTAGAACATTCTTCCTTTTTTGGTACAATTGAGCGATAACTAATTGGAAACGGTGCATTAACATGAGCTTCTACATTTCCTTCATTGGCTGCGTAACCCATGGAATTTACGTAACGTTTTATATGATGGGAGTCCATACCATAAGCAGCCATCCCAATTGGATCAGTAACTGTTTCGATTCGTTCGCAGTTTTTCTGGGTCATAACATAATTGCCCATCATACGGCGAGCTTCTCTTATGTACAGTTGCTGCTGCCAACCATCTTCGCGTTCATATTCATCTTTGCATGTTCCCCATTGCGATACTTTTTGTCTTACTTTTTCTGGAATTCGCGGATGATAGGCAAGGGTCCACATTAATCCCTGCTGATACTCCCGATGGAGCACTGCAATTCTTTTTCGTTCTTCGTAGGATGCTTCGGGGTAGTCCCAGTTTTGACCAATAAAATCGCTTGAAAATCCTTTTTGATTATTGGTATCTGTCTTTCGGTTGGGCATTGAAGAGTTGATCCAAGGCACAAGCGGGTCGCCGTACGTATACATCTCTTCTATTGGTCCTTGGGCCGCTTCATAATTACGGAACAGAAGTTCATAGTCCAGCTCAAGATAATCGGCTGGTTTTTTGAAAGGTATTCTATTTTCGGGATGGTCCGTGAGGGTCATTCTGAAGCAGTAAGCCTGAATTCCCTTATCCCCATTGCCCTCAGTACCAGGCCCGCCTTCAGAAATAAATGGCAGTAGCCCACTTGCTGGATCACCTTTGACGACATATGGGTCTACTCTTTCAATGAAATTATGATGTATGCTGTTATTTGACGCTTTACCAAGAAGGGTTTTACCGTATGCCTGGGCTTGAATCCCGTTTAATGATTCTCCATACTGTGAGTTGGACTCTCTTCCAACAGTATATGAAACTCCCGTGGCGGCCATTAGATCACCCTCATAGGTGGCGTCGATAAACATCTTTCCATAATAGGTAGCACCGGATTCCATAGTTATAGAATTTATGGAATTAGCTTCTTTCTTTACTCCCGTTTTTCTGTTAAGCCTTTGGTTATAGATAATTCTAATGTCTATATCTTTCATCATTTGATGAAAAACCTTCAGTGCAGCAGAGGGTTCAAATGTCCACATAGCATCTTCATATATGCCAGTACGTGTTTGACCACCATCTATATAGTCTGATTTGGTTTGCCAGACCCAATTTGTCGAATCGTCATAATGTATTTTAATGTTTTTATAAAACTCACGGGCAATTCCACCTACAATATGCTTATTGCCAATATCTGTTTGTCCAAGTCCACCTGTGGTGAGACCCCCTAGACGGTTAGTTGGTTCTATTACAATTACCGATTTCCCAAGTCTTGCAGTTTGGATAGCGGCAGCTACACCCGCTGAAGTGCCTCCATAAATAACAACATCTGCAGCGTTCTGATCGTTGAGGCCTCTATCGCAGCTAGAAAAAGTAATTAAAACGGTAAAAATGAGCAGTCCTAATATAATTCGATACGGTATCATATAAATAATGTTCTATTCGGTTATTTGCTACAACGGTCTCCACTTTTACTTCGTTGTTACGAGGTCTGCGAAGCAGTGTGTTTATGCCGTGCCGGGTGTACTTATTTTATTTTTTCCGTCAATATTAATTCGTTTTTAAAAACTATTAATAAAGGTATCCATATACGAAATCCTATTATCGATCCATGTTTTCATAATCCCCACATCTGTTTCTAAATTATTATTCCATAGCACTACGTTTCTAGCTTTTGCTCCTTCGATAATAAAAGCATGTTCATCAATATAATCCATCAACTCTGAAAGGTGAAAGGCTTTAAAATCTTCCCATTGGTCTTTAATCAATAACTCAATCTTAGGGTCTGACATTAGTCTTGAGAAGAAATTAGTACCTGTGACCGGAGGTGACCAGAATAAGGGTTTATCATAATTACTAAAATGCCGACCTGTACCTTCAAACCCATACGCCCAATCAAAATCCCAAATTGGGCCCATTGCATATTTTCCTGTCGCTGATTTATGCATATACGTGCTTTTTGGATGATTGATCTCCTCATTGGAAGTTAGCAGACAGACAATTAAATAGTTGGCAATCGAAACATCATCTATATAATCAAGATAATTGTTATTAGGAAAATCATCGCTGGCTACCAAGGCCTCAAAGGCCTCAAAATCACTTTGAATTAAAGCCAATTCAGAGGCAGTATCCAATCCCGGATCTTTTACCATTACCGGCAAATTGTAAGCGGCTGATCTAAACTGCCATTCTTCATCATAATATTGGTCTAATTCCAACAACAGCCCGTCATCATTACCTACATTTACCCTATTCGTTTTTACTTCTACTTGCTCTGTCAGACCATATAACCCAAGATAATCACCATTTAAGGATACTTCTACAGGTATAATTGTATTGGTAAATGGCATTTCCAACAATCGCCCTATTTTAAACGCTACGGCATGTAATAAATGCGTACCGTCTTGATAATCGGCTAATAATACCCAATCTTTTTCAGGCAATAATCCAAAAAGAGACTCTTTACTATCCAATTTTATTTTATAAGGCTTCTTTGGCCAAGACCAAGTAGAGTTCCCTCTACCTTTTATTCTTGCAAGATCACTGAATTCAAAAACCCGATCATCATATTTAGATTGACCATCAATTGCTAACTTGGTATATACATATTCATCTTTGGAAACAATGGGAGCACCACCTTCCGTGTCAATATAAATATGCGCTAACGCATCATCCCACGAAATATCGACAGTGTACTCGTTAAAAGTACCTGTCTCGGATTTCAAAGTATAGGTAATTGCTTTTCTAAAATCAACAGGACTACCCGCACTAGCTTGCTTTTCATTATTTATTTCTACAGTTGCCGCGTTTGTGGAGAAAGTAGGGACCGAATTAAAAAAGTAGTTTTTAAGTTCTCCGCTTATGGTATTATCTGTAACATTAAAAACAATATCCTCACTTAAATGAGGATTGTTTTCCGTTTCAAAAACAAAGGATTCAAAAACCAGGTTTGTGTCTTCTCCTTTTGGTATAGTAACAGGTTCATCTTTATTACAGCTTATAATACATACAAAACCAACTAGTAGGAAAAAACAAACTGATCTTGAGAGCTTCAATACTTTGTTCATGGTTTAATGAATTTTTATAGCTCGATTGTTGCGTTTATGATGGACTTTTCTTTTTGTGATGCAATGCTTGAATCATGCGCTGTGTAAATCTATTAATTTCAATGGGTCAATCCTACTATTAATTCCATTCGTCCAATAGGGTATGGTTGGGAATTTCCTGCCTTTGACATGGGAGGCAGGTAAACCAATTCATCCTTATGAACCCAATAGCCCCACAAAATAATCCAGGCATTCAGGATTTGCCAAAGCGGCCTTGTTTTTTACCTCCTGTCCGTGAATGATCTTTTTTACGGCTATCTCCACCTTTTTACCATTTAGGGTATATGGAATATCGGGTACCGCTTTTAGTATTGCCGGAACATGCCGGGGGCTGCAGTTTGACTTGATCGTTGTATTTATTTTTTTGGTGAGGGCCTCATCCAAAACGACACCTTCGTTCAATTTTACAAAAAGCACCACCTGCTCATCGCCATCCACTTTTTTACCTACCACTACAGCGTCGGCAATTTCTTCCATGTTTTCAACAACGTTGTAGATTTCAGCAGTGCCAATGCGCACTCCCTGGGGATTTAAAGTGGCATCTGACCGGCCATGCATAATTATTCCGCCATGTTCGGTTATTTCGATGAAATCACCATGATGCCAGATACCGGGATACTCCTCAAAATAGGCAGCCTGGTATTTTTTACCATCCGCATCATTAAAGAAGTAAATGGGCATGGAAGGGAAAGGCGATTTACAAACCAGTTCGCCTTGTCCGCCAACCAGCGAATTTCCGGTAGCATCAAAGCAATCGACATTCATGCCGAGGCCTTTACATTGTATTTCTTCTTTGTAAACAGACAGGATTGGGTTACCCAAAACAAAACAGGAAATAATATCGGTACCACCGGCAATGGAGGCCAATTGCACATCTGCTTTCCAATCGCGATACACATAATCAAAGCTTTCTTTCGAAAGGGGTGACCCTGTAGAGGCTATAACTTTCAATTTTGTGAAATCGGAGATCTCATGGGGTTTGACCCCTGCTTGTTCAAGGGAGGCAATGTATTTCGCACTGGTTCCAAAAAAGGCAATATCAAGTTCATCGGCCATTTTCAGCAAAGCATCAGGTCCGGGGTAAAACGGGTTACCATCGTATAACACAAGCGTTGCCCCAATTGCCAGTGAACTGACAAACCAGTTCCACATCATCCAACCACAGGTGGTATAATAAAATACAGTTTGGTCATTTTGGATGTTGTTGTGAAGGATCAGCTCTTTTAAATGCTGAATAAGTGTGCCTCCGGCCGAGTGCACAATGCTTTTTGGTAAACCCGTTGTACCCGATGAGTACATGATATAGAGCGGATGATCAAAAGGCAACTGTTCAAATAAAAGTGGTTCTTCTGTCAAAGCGGCAAAATCTTCGAACAAGATGGCATTAGGAACCTTATTCACGTCTGCGTTGCCCGTATAATCTACGAGAATGGTCTTTTCGACCGAAGGCAGGCCTTCCAAGATATGGGCCAACTTTTGCTGCGAATCGAAAACTTTGCTTTTGTAGAAATAGCCGTCCGCAGCGAAAATGAGTTTGGGCTTAATTTGGGAAAAACGATCCAATACGCCTTTGGTCCCAAAATCGGGAGAGGTGGAAGACCAGATGGCACCGATAGACGAAGCAGCAAGCATTCCGATAATTGTTTCGGGCATATTGGGCATAAATGCAGCTATGCGATCCCCTTTTACAACACCCCTATTTTTCATGGCTGCTGACACCCGTCGAACCTGTTCGTACAATTCGGCATAGGTGAGTTCCCGATGCACGGAAGTTTCCCCTTTAAAGATCAGGGCCGTATGATCGTCTTTTCGGCCCAGCAGGTTTTCGGCAAAATTCAAGCGGGCTCCTTCAAACCATTTGGCACCCGGCATTTTGTGAATGTCGTCTAGTATGGTATCCGCTTTTTTTGATGCCTTGATACCGCAAAAGTCCCATACTTCTGACCAGAAATCACCGATATTCTCAACGCTCCACTGATGTAGGGCTGCATACCTGCGATCGGGAAGGGTATATTTCTGGGCAATACGATTTAGAAATTCGTACATTTTCGAGCCTGTCTTTGTTGACTCGGTAGGTTGCCAGAGTAGGTTTTTATCCATTTTTACATTGTTTTCTGTTTTTTAAATAGGCTCTAAGTAGGCACAGCATTTTACAAAGTTGGTAATTTAAAGGAAACCAACGCAAACGGACTCAACCCGATCAAACCCAATACGCCTCTTCTGTTTATCATATTGGTTTTAATGTGTGGTAAGTTACAAAGAAATTATGCCTGCCTGCGAGCTGCTAAATAAGAGAACAATCTAACCGCAGGCGGGTAGGATTGGTACAAAACCGCAATGAATTCTTTCAAAATTGGAACTAAAATAAAAAAGCACAATAAAATTCGACAAATGACGGTTCTTGGCAGCTGAATATTATTGTTAAAATGTTGTTTTGAAGCTTTTGGTGATCGCTTGTGGTATAGGTTATAACCTAGGTAATGGGGTTATTAAGTATTCTGGCCTTAACCTCATTAATATAGCTTCTGCCTATTGTATATCGGGTATTATCAATTTCTACGCTATTGCCTTCTACAACTTGCACCTTATCTATACAAATTGTAAAAGATCTATGTATTCTGATAAATTGATCTGAGGGCAACTCGTTGGTGAAACTACTTAGCGTCTTATGAACAATATATTTACCGGTCGTTGTTTTTATCCGAATGTAATCCTTTAAACTTTCAACAACCACTATTTCATCGAGGTAAATTTTTTGAAGTTTCTTTTTATCGACTTTTACAAAGATGCTAGGATGGTCACTATGGCCAGTTCTTTCTGGCGAGGTGTTAAGCTGTTTTAATTTAATAATACGATTAACAGCTTTTAGAAATCTTGGAAATGGAATGGGTTTTACTAGGTAGTCCAATACCTCAAGATTAAAACTCTCCAAGGCAAATTCCTCGTGCGCCGTTGTTATGACGATCATTGGAGCTTCATGAAGCGTTTTAATGAATTCCAATCCATCAAGGATAGGCATATGAATATCCAAAAATATAATATCAACTTCATGGCTTTGTAAAAAGGTAGAGGCATCAACAGCATTTGAAAACGTACTCATCAATTGCACTTCCTTAATCTGTTCAATATAATTCTTGAGTACATTGATCGCTAATGGTTCATCATCAACTATTATAGCTTTTAAATCCATCACACCTTTAGTTTAAGTTCCACATAAAACTTGTTGTCCTTTTCATTTAAATTAAGTTGATAGTCATTTTTATCATAACCTAATTCCAGTCGTTTTTTAACATTGGAAAGGCCAATGCCGCCGCTTTTGTCTGGAATTTTACTTTTTTTCCTTTTTTCTGGAATGGTATTCGAAACATTAAAGAATAGATTATCATCCTCTACCTTTATATCGACATCAATATGCATTTTACCAATATTCTTGCTAGCCCCATGTTTAAAGCAATTCTCTATTAAGGGGATAAGCAGCATCGGCGCAATTTTTTTATTTTCCAAATCACCGGAAAGCTGCATATTCACTTCAAGTGAATCATCAAAACGGATACGTTCCAAATCTATATAATTCTGAATACATTCAATCTCGTTTTTTAAATCCTGTTTCGGTTTTTTTGTCGCATATAGTAAATATCGCATCAATTCGGATAACTTTAGTACTACTTCAGGTGCCTTATCAGATTTTTCCAAGGTCAAGGAATAGATATTGTTCAAAGTATTGAAAAAGAAATGAGGGGAAACCTGGGATCTCAGGAATTTCAATTCGGTAGTCAACTGTCTTTTTTCCAGATTATGGAACTTATTGGTTTCTTGAAGCCAGTCGGCGGTTATTTTAATGGCAGTAACAAATGATACGACATATAACTCCCCAAGCATAGTGGTTACGGCATAATTCAATGTCAGGGTGTTGATTACCTCTGGTGCTTCGGGCATTACATTGGTGTCGACCAAGAAATACGTTAGGTTGAATTTGACCAAAAGCATTATTACTAAAGAGACCAATACCAGGATGGTATAAGAAAAGTACTTCTTATTGTAAACGAATTTTGGCATTAGGTAATACACGTTGAAATAAGAAAGGGCAATATGGATGGGAAAACCAATTAGATTGGTTTTGAGCGAATAAATCAAGTCATCATGCACACTGCCCCATCGTAAGGTATTGAAAACAAAGTAGATGATCCAAAAAACTACATGGTGTTTATAGGAAATATCATAGTTATTAGTTGAATCTTCCCTTAAAAAGTAACTTAATCTATCATTTATCCGCATCTTTTTTGAACATTGATTAAATTCCTATTTTTTGACGTTGGGCATTGGTGCTTAGTTGTTGGTCTAAAAATGTTCAATCTTTGCTTATAAGTATAAACATTTAAAGGTACCAATAGCTTGTCAAGATACTTAATTTTTGATCAATGTTGAAAAATTGAGCATCCTTGGAATTGCCGAAAGGTAGCTAAAAAGCCAACCAAAAATGATTAAAATCCGATTTGTTTTACCCCTTGTTGTATTGCTACTCATTTCATCCTGTTTACCAAAAGAGGTAGCTCAAGAACAACGGGAAGTCGTTGATTATGTAGACCCTTTTATAGGAACTGGCGGGCATGGGCATACGTATCCGGGTGCTACTTCACCATTTGGTCGCCTACAACCAAGCCCTGATAATGGCACTACTGGTTGGGATTGGTGCTCAGGATATCATATAAGTGATTCCATTATTTCCGGATTCGGGCAATTGCATCTAAGTGGCACTGGAATTGGTGACTTGGCTGATATATTGGTAATGCCGACCAATAAGAAAATGGACTTATCCTTGTTTGGGAAATCCAGGGATTCATTACCCTATACTTCAAAGTTTTCACATGATGGTGAAGTTGCATCTCCTGGATATTATAAAGTGCTTTTACAAGAACCTAAAACTAAGGTTGAGCTTACAGCAAATGATTATGTCGCCGTTCACAAATACACGTTCAATGAAGCTAAAATCCCGTCGTTTATTATCGATTTAGGCTATGCGGTAAATTGGGACAAACCAGTGGAAAGTCATTTAATGATTGAAGGTGATAATCGTATAGCGGGGCATAGATTTAGTACAGGTTGGGCTAAAAACCAGAAAGTGTACTTTGCACTGGAAACTTCCAACCCTATTATTGATTATCAGTTGGTAGGGGATGATTTGGTGTCTAAGCAACAAAATGAAATGAAGGGGACCAAGGGTGGCGGCCAGTTCTATTTTGAAAATGGGACCAAGGAAATAGAAATCAGGGTGGCTGTTTCTTCTGTAAGCATTGCAAATGCCAAAGAGAACTTAAAGTTTCAGGCCGAACTGAATTTTGATGATACACTGCAAAAAACCAACGATACTTGGAATAGCTTGTTGTCTAATATTACAATAGAGACACCAACCGATTCACTCAAAACCATTTTTTATACGGCACTCTATCATGCCCAATTGGCCCCCACCATATTCAGTGATTTGAATGGGGAGTTTCGTTTACAGAACGATAGCATTTCCAAAGCTGAGGATTTTAAGGCTTATTCCACGCTCTCCTTATGGGATGTTTTCCGGGCCCAAATGCCAATGTTGAGTATTCTACATCCTGATAAGCTTAACGATATAATCAAATCGATGCTGGTATATTACGATGAAAAGGGGAGTCTTCCCGTATGGACATTATCCGGTAACGAAACCGATACCATGACGGGGTATCACAGTGTATCGGTAATAGCGGAGGCTTTTCTAAAAGGTATACGGGGATATGATGTTGCCAAGGCCTACGAGGCCGTTTATAATACAATGATGGGCAATGAACGGGGTTTGGCCCCTTATAAGAAATATGGGTTTATACCCTATGATCAATTGGATGAATCAGTGACGATAAGTCTTGAATTTGCCTATAACGATTGGTGTGTATCACAGATGGCAAAAGCTTTGGGCAAGGAAGAGGACCATAATTATTTTAAAAATCGTGCCAAAGCCTATGAACATATTTTCGATGCTACTACAAAGTTTATGCGTGGTAAGGCCGCTGATAATAAAACTTGGCGCATACCATTTGATCCTAAACATTCCAACCACAGGGTTGACACGGATTACACAGAGGGCAATGCTTGGCAGCATAGCTGGTTTGTCCTTCATGATGTGGAGGGTTTGATAGACCTGCATGGCGGAAATGGACCTTTCTCCACTATGGCCGAACAGCTTTTTACCGAAAGCTCCGAAATGACAGGCGATAATGTATCCGCTGATATATCCGGATTAATAGGACAGTATGCCCATGGGAATGAACCCAGCCATCATATAGCCTATATGCTCAATAAAGCCGATAAGCCCTGGAGAACACAATATTGGGTGCGGGAGATATTGAATACGCAGTATAATACCCAGCCCGACGGATTAAGCGGCAATGAAGACTGCGGACAAATGTCTGCTTGGTATGTAATGAGTGCGATGGGTATTTACCCCATGAATCCGGCTTCAGGGGAATACGAAATTGGGAGTCCATTATTTGAAAAGGTCACATTAAAATTACCTGAAGAAAAAGTCTTTGTGATAAGTGCTCCAGACACTTCGGACAAAAACATATATGTGCAGTCTGTGAAGTTGAATGGTGAAATTTTAAATAGAACTTACATTCTTCATTATGAATTGATGGCCGGGGGTACGCTGGACTTTGATATGGGCCCCCTTCCTAATGAAAATTGGGGGATTCAAGATAAAGCTGAATAAAAATATATGAATATAATAGATGTTTCAATAATCGTAATTTATGTATTGCTGACCCTTTTTGTGGGTATATGGGTTTCAAAAAGAGCTTCGAAAGGACTTAAATCCTATTTTCTTGGTGGTAACGACATAAAGTGGTATTACCTGGGCCTCAGTAATGGGTCTGGAATGTTCGATATATCGGGCACTGCCTGGATGGTAGGAATACTCTTCCTATACGGGGTCAAGAGTTTTATGTTCATGTGGTTATGGCCTATTTTTAACCAGATATTTGTCATGATGTTTTTGGCCGTATGGATTAGAAGGTCAAATATTATGACCGGTTCTGAATGGATCTTGACTCGTTTTGGTAATGACAAAGCAGGAAAGGCTTCCCATCTCATTGTTGCTGTTTTTGCCATTGTATCTGCGGTAGGTTTCATTGCTTATTTTTTTGAGGGCGTTGGCAAGTTTATGACGATTATCCTTCCATGGGATTTTAGCTTGTATATAGGCGAAATGCTATTGTTGAACTCAGAACAATCGTATGCCCTGATCATAATAATTTTAACTACGATCTACACCATAAAAGGAGGGATGTATTCCGTGGTAGCCACTGAGGTTTTGCAATATGTGATAATGGTAATCGCTGGATTTCTTGTTGCAGGCTATGCCTTTTTTGCCTTTAGTGATATTGAAATTACAAGTGTAATAACCGAGGAATGGAAAAACATCTTTTTTGGATGGGATCTGGGAATCCATTGGGATGAAAAATACCAAGCATTTAACGATCTGATCGATTCAGAAGGTTACAAAATGTTTGGAGCTTTTATCGGGATGTCGCTGTTCAAAGGATTCTTTGCCAGTATAGCTGGCCCCACTCCTAGTTTCGATATGCAACGTATTCTGTCGACAAAAACGGTCAAGGAGGCTGCTTACATGGGTGGATTCACAAATTTGATCTTGTTTATTCCCAGGTATTTATTGATTGGTGGAATCGTGGTCATCGCTTTGGTGGTATTAAGTCCTGGTATGATCGCAAATCCTTCATTGGTAGGGGGCGATTTGGAAGTGTTGCTCCCAAAGGTCATTAATTTTCATGTTCCGGTCGGAGTTAAAGGCTTGCTTCTTGCAGGGCTTTTGGCAGCATTCATGTCCACTTTTTCCGCATTTGTGAATGCGGGACCTGCCTATATAGTAAATGATATTTATAAAAAGTATTTTAAACCTGAAGCGAGCAGTAAACATTACATTAAAGCTAGTCATATAGCGTCGTTTCTAGTAGTTGGCCTTGGGGTTTTCATGGGCTTTTTTGCAGAATCGATCAACTCGCTTACCCTATGGATTACCAGCGCACTTTTTGGAGGATATGTAGCGGCCAATTTTTTAAAATGGATCTGGTGGCGTTTTAATGGTTGGGGTTATTTTTGGGGAATGTTGGCGGGGTTGATAATCGCATCATTACAATTTGTCCTTGATCAGAACAAAGGTAATTTTTCAGAGGATTCGCTACTAGGTGAATTGGCAAATTGGCATGCAATCTATCTGTTTCCCATAATTTTTGGCTTTTCGCTATTAGGCTCATTTTTGGGCACATACTTAAGCAAACCTACTGAAATGGGAGTTTTAAAATCATTCTATAAAAATGTAAGGCCTTGGGGATGGTGGGGTCCGGTATATAGGGAATTGAACAATGAGGATATTTCAATTTCCAAGAACACCAACTTTTGGAAAGATATGGGCAATTGCACTATAGGTATCGTTTGGCAATCAAGCATGATAGTATTACCAATTTATTTTATGATAAGGGATTATCCCAAAGCATGGGTGGCCTTGGCTATTTTTGTATTGACTTCGGTTATTTTAAAATATACTTGGTTAGATAGGGTGCGTAAAATCCCGAACTAAAAAATTAAGATTAAATTTAAGTAGAAACAATTATGAAAATACCTTGGCAGGAAAGACCAAAAAATTGCGATGATGTTCTTTGGCGCTATACTGAAAATCCAATAATCAATAGGCACGACATACCCGCTTCAAATAGTATTTTTAATAGTGCGGTGGTTCCTTTTAAAGATGGCTTTGCGGGAGTTTTTAGATGTGATAACAAAGCAGTGCAGATGAACATTTATGCCGGATTCAGTAAAGATGGGATCAATTGGGAAATAGACCACGAACCCATTGCCATGAAGGCCGGTAATACCTCAATGATCGAGTCAGATTATAAATACGATCCCAGGGTGGTTTTTATAGAAGATAGATATTGGATCACATGGTGTAATGGTTATCATGGGCCAACTATCGGCATGGCGTACACCCATGATTTTAAGGAATTCTTTCAATGTGAAAATGCTTTTTTACCCTTCAATAGAAACGGGGTCCTATTCCCTTCAAAGATTGGTGGCCGCTATGCCATGTTGAGCAGACCCAGCGATAACGGTCACACGCCTTTTGGTGATATCTATGTTAGCTTTAGCCCGGATATGAAGTATTGGGGAGAGCATAGGTGTGTTATGAAGGTAACACCATTT
>JAAETN010000447.1 GCA_024228355.1 Maribacter sp.
AATCGCATTTGGTACGCTCCGGCCTACGGGTACGTATGGGACAATGGTAATTAGACAACAAGTATAAATCAAGGACCTTAATTTAAGGATTTAGAGACCGTCAAAAAGTTTCAATTCAATGTATATGCGACCCCGATTGCTATCGGGGGAAGGAATCTCTTAGTTCTTGGCAATCAAAAAATAGAATACTTCACTTTGCTGGTAATGACGATTTGTTTTTACTTTGTAGACGGTATCCTTTATTTTGGGTGACACTAAATTCGGCAATGTGATGATCTTTTAAACCTGATAAAAGTCATAGTATTAGCTCGTTGTCAGAGCTAGTTTTGCGCTATTATTTGTGGGATTAAATCGCAGACAAGCAAGCCTTTAACATCTTAATTACACCAAATGATTACAATTAGAAATGAAAAGTCGCTACGAATCAGCATGGTGCTTTTGAGGCTGTCCATAGGGTGGCACTTTCTCTATGAGGGCATTATTAAACTTTACAATCCCGATTGGACCTCTTTTGGCTATCTCGCCTCAGCACAAGGCCCTTTTCGTCCCTTCTTTCTTTGGTTAACCACCGATTCGTTTATCGGCATTGCCGATTGGGGTAATATAATCGCATTGACATTTGTTGGACTCACACTAGTGCTCGGCATCTTTGAAAAATGGGGAGCCCTTGTAGGTGCATGTCTATTGGCCCTGTATTATCTGGCCCATCCTTCCTTGCCTTGGGTAACCCAATTGAATGTAGAGGGCAGCTATTGGTTCATCAACAAAAACCTGATAGAACTTATAGCCTGTGTGGTTATATATCAAGTACCCACTTCGCAGTTTTTTGGATTGCAACGTTTGTTCAATAAAAAAGAAGTACTAACCCAAGAATAAAGCAGATGAAATTTACCAGAAGAGATGCATTAAAAGGTTTGGGGGGAATTCCGCTGATGGGGGCCGTATGGTGGGCAGGGGCAGCAAATACCGTGGCCAAGAAAAAAGAGCGTACCGCTATTTTGGAACATTTGAATATACAACCTTCACTACCAACAGCCGTACCCGGAATTGGGGGGAACCCAGTTCGCATAGGTATCATAGGTTTTGGTATTCGCGGTGAGCAACTCTGCCGTGCCTTGGGTTTTGCCACCAATGAATGGAAAGAGGAAATGCGTTTGGAAGCCGAGGAGAATCCCAAACACTCCGCTTTGACCGATTTTGAGGCCCAAGACAAACTCAACGTAAAGCTTACCGGTATCTGTGATATTTTTGATTTCCGTGCCACTAGAGCATTAAAGTCGTTCAACAATGATGATAATAAGATGGATCGCTTTCGCACCCATCAAGAGATGATCCGTTCTGGGAAGGTTGATGCAGTGGTCATTGCCACTCCCGACCATTGGCATGCTCCTATGGCGATTGATGCCTTGGAGAACAATATTCATGTGTATCTTGAGAAGCCCATGACCCATACGGTCGAGGAAACCTATAGACTGCGTGAAGCGGCTCGTAACTCAAAAGCTGTATTTCAGGTAGGGCATCAGCACAGGCAAACCTTGAGTTTCCAGACTGCCAAGGATATTATTCAAAAAGGGACTATTGGCCACGTGTCCTTGATACAGACAAATACCAACCGTAACGATGACAATGGCGCCTGGATGTACGATATACACCCTGAGGCGAATCCTCAAACCATAGATTGGGACATGTTCCTAGGTTCTGCCCCCAAAGTTCCATTCAATGCAAACCATTTCTTTAGATGGCGCAAGTGGTGGGCCTATGGTTCTGGACTATCCGGAGATCTGTTATCCCATGATTATGACCGTTTAAACTGTGTAATGAATATGGGTATTCCGGATTCCGTAATGACTTCTGGTGGAATTTATACCCATAGGGATGGCCGTAATGTGCCTGATGTGCTTCAGGTAAATATGGAGTATCCCAACTTTAGTACAGGAGGAAGTCAAAAGGCAGGTAAGGAAAAAGGGATGACCTTTGTGTATAGTGCCACCTTGGGCAACGGATTCAATCGCCCAACAGTGCTTATGGGCCACGATGGCACCATGGAGTTGGGAAACCGCTTAACGATTTGGCCTGATGGTAGATCTACGCGCTACGCGGATATGGTCGAAGTGGGAAAAATGAGTCCGGCAGTACCTATTTACCAATACAATCCGGGAGCATCTGTGCCAGATGCGGTGGCATCGGCCACCTCACAATATTTTGCCGATAAAGGCCTTATGTGGACGTATATCAACGGGGCACGAGTAGATTCTACCTTTCTACATATGCGCGAATGGTTGAGTAGTGCGCGTAATGGTGGTAAAGTAAGTTGTGGTATCAAAGAAGGCTTTGAAGAGGCTATTTCATCCCATATGGCTGGCCTTTCCTATAAATTGGGAAGACGTATTGAATGGGATCACAAACAGGAAATTTTAAAACCTATAGAAGATATTGACTTTGATACAGCGCTACTCACGTCAATATAGTAGCGTTGTTGTTTTTGTTATGAATTTTGTTGAATTAGAAATCAGCGGGCCCAAAGGCCCGCTGATTGACTTTAGTTCTGTTTTTCCCTACTGGATACGAAATAGGCTCTACTCTTCAGAAGACGATGGGAATGAATCACGACTTTTGACGTAAGAACGAGGAGTTTTTGACTTTCATAATGTTGTCATTTCGTACTTGATTCCGAATCCATATTTAAGTATAGAAACTTAGGATCCCCTCTATAGAAGAAGAGGGAAAAGAATAGTGCTTTTGTAGGAGAAAGAGGTGGTTGTTTGATGCATAAAAGAACGTATTTGCAATTGAGGTATGGTATTTTAGGAAAGAATCAGGTAAAAGGATATTAATGGAAGCGTGAAAACTGTGAATTTAGCTCAAATAACGCAGGGTTTTGTTCTAAATGCTGAGAATACCATTGTTGATTTGCAAATCGATAAAAAATAATTGAAAAATTGTCGATTTATTAATAGTGGGCTCCAAAACTGATATATGTCATATTTAATGGGCTGAAACAGCTGTAATTTTGGGTAATTCATAAAGCAAAAGTCATGCAAGTCAAGAAGAACCCAAAAGCAGATTTAAATCGCAATAGTGGCCTCTATTTTGTTATTGGCCTTACCTTAGTACTCTTTCTCACATGGAGGGCTTTGGAGTATAAGTCTTATCCGAAAACTGATAAGATCGTAGAAATGTTGAATGTAGCGGAAGAGCTTAACGAGGATGTTCCAATCACGGAACAGATTAAAACGCCTCCACCTCCTCCACCTCCACAAGCACCGGAAATCATTGAAATTGTTGAGGATGCCGCTGAAATCGAAGAGACTGTAATCGAGAGTACAGAATCTAGCCAAGACCAAGTGGTGGAGGCAGTTGTTGATGTTGATGATGTTGAGGTTGGTGAGGAAGATGAAGATATATCAGTACCATTTGCCATTATTGAGAATGTGCCCATTTACCCAGGTTGTGAGAGCGCCAAGGGGAATGCAGCCCGTAAGGCTTGTTTTCAAAAGAAAATCCAAGAACATATTAAAAAAGAATTCAATTATCCTCAGATTGCTGCCGAAATGGGCATTCAAGGAAGGGTTTTCGTTCAGTTCGCCATCAATTCAAAAGGGTATATAGACGGAATTAGAACAAGAGGTCCAGATCCAGGATTGGAAAAGGAAGCTGCTCGTATCGTAAAATCATTACCAAAAATGACTCCTGGTATGCAAAGGGGTAGAGCTGTAACCGTACCCTACAGTATTCCCGTTAACTTTAAATTGGCATCACAGTAAAGTAAAATAGTAAATGTTTCCTAGATTGTAGTTGTTGGATCGATCAGTCCTGTGCTTCTTGATAGTCGATTAGCTTTTGAGGTCCTTCCAACAGAATACGTACAATTTGCAAAGTGCCATCATTCTTGGTGGCAATTTGCCATTTTATGAGGGCTATCGTTCCATTTTCAATTTCTATCCCAGTAATACTTCTAGGATGAACGCAGCTGCCATCATTGAAAAACGGAATGTCCCCAGGCTCCGGAAAACGGGGCCTGTGGGTGTGCCCAACAATGGTTATCACAAGTTGGTTTTTAAGAATCCAACGTTTAATACGCCGTTCTACCTTAATCAATTCTTTATAATTCTTGGCGGGACTCGTAGGATCTGCAATGCCCCAAACCTGTAGTGGTTTCCATAATACGCGTACAAGGAATCGGCCCCAGCGCCAGAACATGTAATTCCACCAATCGGCTTGGTGTCCATGCGTTAAAAAGATTTCTTGATGGGTGTCTTTATGTTTTAGAACCACCCCTTCATGATACGTAATGCCTTCGAAAAGTTCTTTGTCCTTATCATCTATAGGTTCAAAATAGCTCCATAGATGTTTTTTAACATAGGCTTCATCCTTATACACCATATCGTGGTTGCCCCAAAGCATATGTAATCTATTTTCTAAATGGTACTTGCGTAAAAGCTGAAAAACGTTTTTATGGGCCTCGAAAATAGGTTCAAAAGAACGGTTCTCCCAAAGTTCGTCACCATCGCCAATTTCGCAGTATTGAAAACCATTGTTGTAGTAGTGATTTATGGCGTGGTAGTAGATGTTCCTATTATTGGCAAAATCATCGGCAAAACTATTGTCTCCCCTATGGCAATCACTAAAAAGTATAAATTTTGAGGAATTATCAAAGGGCACCACTTTGGCATTCTTGTATGCTCTTGACAACCTGAAATTATACGACATGCATGAATTTTGTATAAATATCCAAAAAAACGGGGAATACCCTAAAATTTACTAAATAAAAGTTTATTTCATATTTTGTAATTTTACAGGTTCTAAACAGACCAAGAAGAGATATGGGCAAAATTCACACTGAAGATTTTCCGTTACAACGATATATCAGTTTTCACAAATTGTTGGAAGAGTATGATCGTATGGCCGAAGGCGAAGATGAGTTTTTGGCACAAAGGGCTAAGTACGTATTAGACGCACAAGCCCCCTATCCTGAACTTAGGGAAGGTTTTACAGATGTAGCCTTACTCAAAAAATATGAAAAGGTCATAAAGATCATTCTTCAGGATTCTTTTTCGAATGTACTTACCAGAAATGAAATAAAGGTAGCCTCCTTGCCTTATTATGATATTACCTTCAATGGCTCTGAACGCTTTGAACAAATTCTGGCGGCGGCAGGGGAGAATTTTGAATTGAAGGCCCGGGGTGTACCCGAGGAGCTAAGTTATATAATGGGCTGTACTGTAATATTGAATTTTTATTATGGATTCAAACTCGATTTTAAACGTCCATTGTATTACGATATTCCCGATGAAAAGGGAGTAATGAAGCATTATCGTATTCTTTACAATGCTGATTTTATTGACTTGATTCCAACCGATAAAGCCAAGGAACTGACCCAAACCGATGTTGATGAATTATTGGAGAATTTAGATAATATCGAGGTTTGGAAAGATAAGATTCCGCCAGGTAGTTTTATTTCCAAAGGATTTGTAATCTCCAATATGTTCGATGCCACTACGGAACATGCCATATCCGAGATAAAATCAAACCTAATTTCAAACGACAAGCGAGCAGGTGATAATTTTGTAGAGAACCTACAAGACATATTTAGATCTTTCTTTAATATTCTTGATATAAATGTTGGTTTCGTAACCTACAATCCCAACGATAATAAATTTGAGAAGGTGCATGGCCAGCATATGCATAGCTACCTGCTGCACAATAATGAGATGCAATCTTGTAGTGATACACTTTGCCATGGATCCTACGGTAAATTGCTTGAAGAGAAAGCGTATTTTGCCATTTCGGATGTTGATAAATATTATAAGATGTCTGAAGGAATGGCCCCTTACAAAGGCTTAAAGGAACAAGGTATAAAGAGCGCCATATTTGCACCTATTGCCAATGATGGTAAATTATTGGGTGTTCTTGAATTGGTTTCTACAAACGCCAATGAACTTAATACGGTTAATGCGCAGAAATTGGAGGATATTATGCCTTTTATCGTAACGGCTGTATTACGATCTGCGACAGAAGAGGAGAACTTGATCGATGCCATTATTCAACATGAATGTACTACGGTACATTCGTCAGTATACTGGAAATTCAGGGAAGAGGCCAAACGTTTTATAGGTGATCAAATTGATGGTAAGCAGCCTTCTTTTAATGAAGTGGTTTTCAAGGATGTTTACCCACTTTATGGGCAAATTGATATTAAGGACTCTTCCAAAGCCCGTAATTCAGGAATTCAGAAAGACCTAATGATCCAATTGTCTACTATAAATACAATTATTTCAAGAGCTTGGGAGAAAAATAGGTTGCCCATTTATGATGAACTTTTGTATCGAATAAACAATCTTCTTGAAGAAATCAAAGAGGTCTTGAATACCAATAGTGAACAAGCAATTTTCGATTTTGTGAAAGAGGAGGTACTCGCGGTATTTGACCATTTAAAAGCGAGTGATGAAGAACTGAAAGAACTGATAGTCGCTTATGAGGAAGCGATTGATAGCAGCACGGAATCGTATTATGACCATCGCAAGAATTATGATGAAAGCGTAATGCGCATCAACAAAGAACTGGCAATGGTTATAGATCAACGTCAGGAAGATGCCCAGGACATGTTTCCACATTATTTTGAGCGTTATAAAACCGATGGAGTTGAACATAATATGTACATTGGTGATTCTATTTCAGGCCAATTACCTTTCAATCCATTGTATTTGAGCAATTTAAGGCTTTGGCAACTACAGGTCATGTGTGAGATGGAAAATACCCATTACAACCTGAAGCCTGATTTGACTGTACCCTTGGATGTTGCCTCGTTGACGTTGGTCTTTAGCACATCGCTTTCAATTCGTTTTCGAATGGATGAAAAACGTTTTGATGTTGATGGCACCTACAATGCACGTTATGAGGTAATAAAAAAGCGAATTGATAAGTCTTTTATCAAAGGGTCCAACGAACGTTTGACCCAGCCAGGGAAGCTCTCTATCGTTTATTCCCAGAAAAAAGACGAGTTGGAATACCTAAGATATATCAGCTTCTTAAAATCAAAGGGGTATTTTACCAATAATATTGAAATTGTTGAGTTGGACGGTTTACAGGGCGTTACCGGACTTAAAGCGATACGTGCCGAAATCCTGTATAAAAAAGGAAAGGAAACCAAACAAACGTATACCTACGAAGACTTAATGGAAGAGCTAAAGGCGTAGCTTGGTAAACGATTTTAATTTATTATCCTGTCATCATACGTTCTGGTCCAAAATAGTGGAATGCAATAGCAAATGCAATGACAGAAACAACAATACCAACCATAAAAATAGTATAGGTAGATCTTAGGATATTGTATTTTCTATTTAACACCAATCCCAAGAAATATAGATCTTTGGTAAGGCTACTATAAATATACTCCTTGTCTTTGACCAGTTCCTGTATGGCCCATTCATAATCTGGCAATTTCATTTTATGAAAGTTGCCAAAAAACAACAAATTCACTTTTTTGTTTTTTACATCCTCCTTGGTGAATTCACCACTAGTAACATTAGGTCTAGTGGCCACAACTGCCATGACCATAGATACTACACTAAAAGTAACAAAGATTATGGTTGGGTATATAAGGTATGCATTAGACGGGTTATCCAATTTTGGAATAAGGTTGGATAACACAACAGAAATGATAATCGCGTTGACCGATAAGAGAATGTTGGCCTTTGTATCGGCTATGTCACTCAAAGTCAAATGATTTTTTAAAGTGACCCTAAATAGGGTTTGTATACCTCTATCAGGACTTTCACTCTTATATTTGGCCTTTAATGCTTCCTTTTTGGCTATCACTTTTTCTGACTTCCTTTCCTTTTTAAGCTTTTTTATATTTTTGTCCTTACCGGGTTGCCAATGTTCCTTGGCATAATTGGTATTGAAGCTGTGTTCTTTTTCCAACATCTGTAAATTTGCATTCAACCATTCTTTTGGAGTGTATTCTGCGATACCCAAAAGGGAGAGTTCTGTTCGCAACAATTCACAGGTCTCCATATAACTTTTTTGCCCAAAATGGGAGGCATCTGCATCCCTTATAATTTGCTCTTTTACGGTTTTCGGTTTGTAATACCGTTTGGTTGCCATGATAATGCCCAAAACCTCTTTAATATCATCCGCATTATATTCTTGTTTTTCAAGGAAATCCTTGGCAATGGAACAACTCTTTTCCTCATGACCTTCGCTGCCTTTAATATAGCCTGTATCATGCAGCCATGCAGCTAAAATCAGCGTTTCACTATCCTTTGCATTTAGGTTACGGTAATTAATGATTTCTTCACTATTTTTGACCACACGTCGGGTATGCGTTAAATTGTGGTATAAATATTTACTGTCCAAATCATTGGTCAATAAATTTGTTACGAACGATTCAGTTTTCTCAATTATTTCCGACATATATAATGTTTTATATAACCCCCAAATTACGAAGTTAAGAATTTATAGTATTGATATGCGTAAATATTACTTTTCCCTTCTGCTTTTATTTCTATCGGTAAGTTGCGCGACCCATAAGTCTAAATATGCTGTTCTGGAAAATACCCATGATGTACCAACTTCCAAAACGGTTTCACATACCCTTTATTTGATTGGAGATGCGGGTTTATCACCGAAGGATGGAATGAACCCAGCTCTGAAACTCTTTAAGAAAAGGTTAGACCAAGCTGATAAGAACAGTACCGCTATTTACTTGGGCGACAATATTTATCCTGCTGGTATGCCCGACAAAAAAGATGCTAATGGGGAATACCCAATGGCAAAAAACAATTTGGATGCCCAACTGAATACCCTGGAAGACTTTAAGGGGAAACCTATTTTTATTCCAGGGAATCATGATTGGTATAGTGAAGGTCTAAAAGGGTTGGCAAGGCAGCAAAAGTATATCGAGAAAAAATTGGACAGTAAAAAAGTTTTCTTTCCTCAAGATGGTTGCCCAATACAAAAGATAGATGTAAGTAATGATGTCGTGGTGATTGCCATAGATTCGGAGTGGTACCTGGTCAACTGGGACAAACACCCCACGATGAACGATGAATGTGAGATCAAGGATAGGGAAAAGTTCTTCGAGGAACTCGAAGGACTTATCAAAAAAAATGCGGATAAAACCACTATTATGGCTTTACACCATCCCATGTTCAGCTACGGTCCACATGGAGGTCAGTTTTCCATGAAAAGGCAATTGTATCCTAGTGGAGATAAACTCCCGCTGCCCGTGATAGGAAGCGTTGTTAACTTTTTGCGTAAAACTACGGGGGCTTCACCTGAAGATCTGCAAAACAAGCGCTATCAAGAATTGAGAAATCGGATTGTTACTTTGGCCCAGAATTCTGAAAAAGTAATATTC
The DNA here is from genome assembly GCA_024228355.1 of Maribacter sp. Lineage (GTDB taxonomy): Bacteria > Bacteroidota > Bacteroidia > Flavobacteriales > Flavobacteriaceae > Maribacter_A. The sequence continues at coordinate 9,362 of JAAETN010000447.1, forward strand.
ACATCGGGTCACGAACACACCTTGCAGTACATTGTTGAGGAGAATACACCTCAGATTATAAGTGGGGCAGGTGCTAAAGAGGGAGCAACACGCTTGTTGAATGGAAGTAAATTTTCAACTGGTCAAATGGGATATGCGACATTGGAAGTATATACCGATGGCTCCTCCAGGGTTCGGTTTTATGGAGTTGCAGCCGATGGCACTGAAGAATTTTTATATACTTCCGAGGTATTGGGTCCTAAACGTGATAATAACCTGAAAGTATATAACAATGTTTTTCCTACTGAGGTGAAGGCTTCTATTTATTCAGATGACGAAATTGACAAAAGTTGGTTTTTCAAATCTATTTGGGGTGAGCGGTATAGGGATGTTTATGCGACTAAAGTGGCCGCCCCAACAGTTGATTTGGACACACTTTTCGGCGGATTGGAAGTAGTCCGAAAAGGTGGCGGGCATCAATCAAAATCACTCAGACTTGTAAATAAAGAGGGAAAGGAATATGTGATGCGTGCCTTGCGAAAAAGTGCTGAAATCTATTTGCAGTCCATGGCCTTTAAGGAACAATATGTGGTTGGCCAGTTTGAAGATACCTTTACCGAAAGTCTTTTGGAGGATTTTTATACGGGATCACATCCCTATGCGCCTTTTACCATAGCGGAATTGTCCGACGTGGTTGGTATTTATCATACGAATCCCAAACTCTATTATATTCCCAAACAAAAAGCCATTAAGGACTTTGATGATGAGTTTGGTGATGAATTGTATATGGTTGAAGAACGAACGGATAGTGGTCATGGCAATCTGAAAAGTTTCGGCTATTCCAATACCTTGGAAAGTACCGACGATATTCTCAGACGACTTCGGACAGATGAAAAATATCTTGTAGATAACACAGCCTATATCAAGGCACGTTTATTTGATATGATGATTGGGGATTGGGACAGGCATACAGATCAATGGCGTTGGGCGCGCTTCAAGGACAAGGAAAATGACAAGATTATTTACAAACCTGTTCCCCGGGACAGGGATCAGGCATTCTCTATCATGGGTGATGGCCCATTAATGAACCTAATTACCCGTATTGTACCAGGGCTAACCTTAATGGAAGGATTCAACGAGGAAATTCGCAGTGTAAAAGGGTTTAATGGCTCGCCAAAGACATTTGCTTTGGATATGGTGCTATTGCCTGAAACCATCTTGGATGTTTGGAGAACGCAGGTGACATATATTCAAGATAATATAAATGAGGAGGTCATTGATAGGGCTTTTAAATCATTTCCTAAAGAAGTTCAGGGTGCCACAATAACAAAAATCAAGAAAACATTGCTGGCAAGAAAAAGAAATTTAATGCAGACTGCCGTGGAATATTACGAACTGCTCAATACATACGCGGTAGTTACCGGGACCGATAAAGATGACCAATTTACGATTTCCCAGTTGCCCAATGGAGATACCAAGGTAGTGGGGAATAGGATAAAAAACGGTAAGGGGGGCGAGGTGTTTTTCAATAAGACCTTTGACCAAGACATTACTAAGGAAATTTGGATCTATGGCTTGGATGATGATGACCAATTTGAAATACGTGGTAAGAAAGGAAAAATAAAACTTCGCTTGGTTGGTGGTCAAAACAACGATGTTTATGATGTAATTGACAGTAGGGGTGTTTATGTGTATGACCATATTTCAAAAAAGAACACGTTCAAGAACATTAAAAGTGCCAAAATGCGATTGACCAATGATTATGAAACCAATACCTATCAACCCATAAAACTGAAAAGTAGTTCAAATCAAATTATACCAACAATTGGATCGAATCCTGATGACGGTTTTAAAATAGGGTTTGCCAATATTTATACATTTAATGGGTTTAGACAAAATCCGTTTACCAGTCAACATACGGTAAACGCTGCTTTCTATTTTGCAACCAAAGGCTATGATTTGGGTTATAAGGGCGAATTTGCACACGCAATAGGCAAGGCAAATTTAGAGTTGGATGCTCGGTTTACAAGTCCCAATTATAGTATAAACTTCTTTGGGTTTGGGAATGATACTGAAAACTTGGATGACGACTTGGAGTTGGATTATAACCGTGTGAAGCTACAAACATTAAAATTAACGCCGTCTTTGGTTTGGCGAGGCGATTTGGGTTCAAAGTTCAGAGTGGGCATTACCTATGAAAATATGGAAGTTGAAGAAACCGA
>JAAETN010000448.1 GCA_024228355.1 Maribacter sp.
CCCCTTTCTTCGCAAACACCTATCCTGCGCATAAAAGAGGCCAAAGCCTCATTACGTGATTTTGGAGGAGTATCAAGAAAGCGGTTGGTTTCAACTAGTGGCTTCCCGGGATTTGTAATTTCTATACGATCTGAAAAAATTTCAATCATCGGCGCCGTGCCGGTAATATAAAAATCCTGGTGGATTATTGCATTTGCAGCCAATTCACGAATCGCAATGTACGGAAACATCGGCACATTTTTTCTTAGTGCCTTTCCAATAATTTCATTTGAAGGCACAATTGTGTTAATAAAGTCTATTAAACCTTCAAAACCACATGCGTATCCTTTACTCCCGACCTGTTCACGAATCGTTTCAATTCTATCTATACTTTTATACTGAATAACCCTAACAGCCTTTCTCTGTACTGAAGAGAACTGGGTAAGATCATTGGCAAACAAAATTGCTCCTAGATTGGTTATATTCCACCTTCCGTTATCACTACTAGTAATCAATGAATCGGCTGCTAATGCTTTAATAATACCATCTCTTGAATTTGGTAAAGGGATTTTAAGAAGTGAAAAATATGCCGGATAATCAAGGAGCGGTAACACGTCTTCATCTAAAAGATTGTCTTTGGCAATCCCACGCTCAAAAGGGACTTTATCAAAAATACGCCACAGTTCCCGTTCTTTTTCCGGAAAATCTTTAAGTTTCTTTTTATATGATCCTACTCTTACGTATTCTATATTTTTAAACTGAACGGGATGTCGAAAAGCGGCACCGATTTCTAACAGCACTACGTCTCTTTCGTTTATATTTAATTCAAAGAAACTAAAATCAATTTTTGGAGACAAGAGCCTCAACAACCAACTTTCTAACTCTTCGTTCCCTATTTTAAATTCTCTCGGTTGAAAAGTTGTACCGATAATCACATGTGATTTATCATCAATACCCCAAATTAAATAGGCCTTAATTTTTCCCTCTAAAGCTGCCGAATTAGAAAGAGCAGAAAGAGATTCACCAATCATATCAGGTTCTACTTTGTTCTGTTTAAATTCAACCCATTCTGTTTCAGTAGGAAGTTTACATAGCTCCTGCACAATGCTACAATAATATTCTATAGGTTTTCTATAATTCATGTTGATTCCTCTTTATGATCCATCTCCCCTCCATGACAAGTTAAGGGTTCGAGAAAAAATAACTTCCCATTCATGATTTCCCTAATTTTTCTAAGTCAAGCGAGATTGTTTTTTCCAATTTCCTAACCTTTCCCAAAATCACTTCAGGCTTATCATATATTGGTGGAGTATAGTCAATTTCCTTATACCGATTGATACTCAGATCAAAGTTGTTATCGATAATTTCATTCACCGGTACAAAGAAGTGTTTTGATTTCCTGGATCCCGGGTCTTCGCCCGGGATGACATGGGTGCGTGCTTTCCATTTTTCGACGATATCGGGTAGGTCATTTGCTTCTACCCTGTCACGTTTGTCATCCAGCGAATAGCCGTCTGCCTGCATATCATAGAACCACACACGTTCTGTTGTACCGCCTTTTACGAATACAATAATTGCGGTGCTGACTCCCGCATAGGGCTTGAATACTCCTGATGGCATTGATACTACTCCCTGAAGTTCGCAGTCTTCAATTAGCATCTTCCTTAAACTCTTATGCGCGTTTGAAGAACCAAATAACACTCCGTCTGGCACAATCACGGTTGCGCGTCCGCCAATCTTGAGTGAATTTATCATGCGGTTAACGAAAAGGAG
>JAAETN010000449.1 GCA_024228355.1 Maribacter sp.
ATAAAGGGCCGAATCAACTAACTGGCCATCAATAGTTGAACTCTTCAGCAATTAACGGCAAAGTAGATCAAATGAAATATGAAAATATGCTGGCAGTAGCTTGGGCTCCATTTTGGGTTTTTCTACAGCCTCGTTATGTGTAAATGAATACTTACAATCCCCGAGCAACACAACAAGACTTTATTATTACTCGTTCTATGCTAGTACTTATAGCAGTAGCAGTATTGGGTTTTTTTGCTTCCGTAACATCTGACGAGGGTCTCAAATTTGGCCTTTTCAAGATTTCCCCCATCGTAACTATGGGGGAAATTATTAGTGTTGAGGATATCGGGAAATATAAAGGTGTTTCTTATGTAGACTACGTATTTTCTGATAAATTAAATAACACTGAAATTAAAGGTAGATATGTCCAGAACAAGTCCCTGGACAAGGATATCTATAAAGTTGGAGGCGAATTAGAAATTGTATTTTTTAAGTATTTTCCACAGCAAAACTATATCAAATCAAAAACGAATTATTTACGGCCTAGCTTTCGTATTTTTTTAATCTGTTTTATAGGTATTTTTATTTTATGCTTATTTTTAGCTTGGAACACGTACAAGTATTTTAAATTTAAAAATGAGTCAAAGAGATACTAAACACATAATTAAGCTGTTAGGCTGTCTATGACATTTCATATTAATGAGAGGATATCGACATGAATGACCCATTCCAGGATGTAGATGCGTATGGAGAAGAATTCCTTCAAATTGTTACAGTTGCGCTCGAAAATCGCGCCGCAGAGGAGCAAATAATTCCAATTATCGAGGCATACCTAGATGACCTAGATTGGATTGACGGCGGAGCACATCTTGAAATTGGTGCCGGAACAGGTGCAATCTCAAGACGTATGGCCTCCAGAGTTCAAAAAGGCGAAGTTA
>JAAETN010000450.1 GCA_024228355.1 Maribacter sp.
ATATACCGCGATCTTTACAATTTCATCATTGATACCTGCCAAACTCTCATGAATTTCATAACTAGAGTAATACTCTTTCAACTCCTCTAAGAATGGAATGGATTTTCCATCAAAATAGGCATTGTATTTTCCGCATAGCATTGCATGAGCTCCCTCGATCGTATCAACACTTTCTAGAAGTTCTTTTCTTAAGTTGCTGCCCAAGGGAGTTACAAATAATTCTTTTTCCTGTTCCTTGACCAAGGCTCCATTTTCGGCGATTACCATAATGTCATCCTTAATAGTTTCTAGTTTGTCCACAATACTATGATATTGCCTTCCGCTTGCGGCAACAAAAAGGATATTCCGTTTTTTTAGCTCCTCGAATATTTCAAAGAAACGGTCGCTGACCTTATGTTTGGAATTTAATAAGGTGCCATCCATATCGGTGACCACCATTTTTATTTGGGATAAGTCCATCTAAAAAATATAAGGTGCAAAGTTATTTGTTAAGGTCAAATAATAATAATTTTAATCATAAAGTTTAAATTAACATCTACTAATAATAAACTAAAGACCCATGAAGTTTTATCAAAAGGAAATTCGGCTAAAACCATTTTCCAGAGGTTATCATTTAATCACCAATGAAGTGTTGGATACTATTTCGGAAATAAGTGCTATCAACATGGGAGTGTTGCAAGTTTTCATTAAACACACATCGGCAAGTCTAACCATTAACGAAAACGCAGATCCCACCGTTCGTGTTGATTTTGAAAGTCATATGAATGAGATGGTCCCTGAAAATACCCCTTATTACATGCACACCTACGAAGGTCCTGATGATATGCCAGCACATATTAAAGCTTCATTGATGGGTACATCCATTCAAATACCAATTACCAAAGGAAGATTGAATTTGGGTATTTGGCAAGGAATATACTTGTGTGAACATAGGAATAATGCTTCTGGAAGAAGCTTGGTGATTACAGCTTATGGTAATTAATTGAAACGTATAATTATTTTATCTAAATTTAATAAAACACATAACCATGGCTACAAAAGAATCAATTCTGAATAAGATTCAAATCCTGATTACAAACCATTTCGAAACCCCGGAAGATGCATTTTCCTTTTTTGACGAAGACAGTGATGGCAAACTCAAAAAAAGTGAAATAGTAAAACTATTAAAGCAAGCCGAGATTAATGGATTTATCCGCGGCCTAGTTGGCTCTAAGTTAATCGATGGTTATGATAAGTCTGGAGATGAGCTGATAGATTGGACAGAGTTCAAAACTGCCGTTGAAAAAATCAAGGAAGCGTAAGAACGATAAAAGAAGGCACAAAAAAATCCGATTCGCAAGAATCGGATTTTTTTGAGTGAGATATGTTTTTAAATCTATTTTACTTTATCTACAATTGCTTTAAAAGCATCTGGGTGGTTCATGGCCAAATCTGCTAAAACCTTACGGTTTAGTTCAATTTTATTGGCTTTAACTTTTCCCATAAATTGTGAATATGACATTCCGTGCAATCTTGCCCCTGCATTGATACGGGTAATCCATAAGGCGCGGAAAGTTCTTTTCTTGTTCCTACGGTCTCTATAAGCATATAACATTGCTTTTTCAACCGCATTTTTGGCTACTGTCCAAACGTTTTTACGTCTTCCAAAGTAACCTTTGGCTTGCTTCATCACTTTTTTTCTTCGTGCTCTTGAAGCAACTGCATTTACTGATCTTGGCATAATTTTACTTGTTTTTTGTAGTAGGCGGTCGATAATCGACACTTCATAAAATACGTTAACTTACTATTGGTCTTGTATTTTGCCCAGCTCCAGGGTTAATGATTAATTACCGTAAAGGACAATTATTTTAAACGTAATTGTTCTTTAATACTGTTAACATCTGCATCGTGTACTAATCCAGAGTGTGTTAACGCAAGCTTACGCTTTTTGGACTTCTTCGTAAGAATGTGGCTCTTAAAAGCGTGCTTTCTTTTGATTTTACCCGTACCGGTTAGCTTAAATCGCTTTTTGGCACTGGATTTTGTTTTTTGTTTAGGCATTTTTTCCTATTTATAATTATCTCACTTAAATTCAAAACTAAATCCTTAAACTGTCAACCTGAGCGCAGTCGAAGGATTAGGCTGAAACTTCCTGCAAAGCAGGCAGCATTCAGTATCATTATATGCTGAATTTATTTCAGCATCTTCTTCTATTTTTATTTCTTGGTCTTTGGCGCAATGAACATCGTCATACGCTTACCTTCCAATCTAGGCATTTGTTCAACTTTACCTAATTCTTCCAATTCAGAGGCAAGTCTTAACAGTAATATTTCACCTTGATCTTTATAAACAATTGAGCGTCCTTTAAAGAATACATAGGCCTTTAATTTGGCCCCGTCTCTTAAAAACTTCTCAGCATGTTTCTTTTTAAACTCGTAATCATGGTCGTCTGTATTCGGACCAAATCTAATCTCCTTGACTACTACCTTGGAAGCTTTCGCTTTCATTATTTTCTCACGTTTCTTTTGCTCGTAGAGAAATTTCTTGTAATCAATTATTTTGCAAACTGGAGGGTCGGCTTTTGGTGATATCTCTACCAAATCCAAACCAATTTCATCTGCCTTCGCCATTGCCTGCGGCAATGTATAAATACCTACTTCAACATTATCACCAACCAATCGCACATTGGGCGAAATGATTCTTTCATTGATTTTGTGGGGGTTTTTGTTTTCCCTCCTAGGTTGGGGCCTAAATCTTTTTCGTATTGCTATGACTAATTCTTTTTAATTAAACTTCAATTTTTAAAACGACTTTAAGGTACTATTTATTTCTTTAGCGACCAAGTCAACGAAATCCTGTACACTTATAGAGCCTAAATCATCACCTCCGTGTCTACGTACGGCTATGGTGTTGTTCTCTTCCTCACTCTCTCCTACAATTAGCATGAACGGTGTTTTCTTCATTTCAGCCTCTCGTATTTTCTTCCCAACAGTTTCGTTCCTGTTATCAATGAGGGCGCGAATTTCGTTATTTTCCAAGGATTTTAAAACTTTTTCCGCATATTTTTCATGTTTCTCACTTACGGGCAGCACCATAGCCTGCTCAGGAATCAACCATAAAGGGAAATTTCCGCCGGTATGTTCCAATAAAAGCGCTATGAATCGTTCCATACTTCCAAAAGGGGCCCGATGTATCATAACCGGTCTATGAAGCTCATTATCGCTACCCTTATATGTAAGGTCAAAACGTTCGGGTAGGTTATAATCAACCTGTATAGTACCCAATTGCCAGTTTCTTCCTAAGGCATCTTTGATCATGAAATCGAGTTTAGGGCCATAAAAAGCGGCCTCGCCACTTTCAATCACGAAATCCAATCCTTTTTCCTTAGCAGCGTTGATTATTACATTTTCAGCTTTTTCCCAATTCTCAACAGATCCAATATATTTATCGGGAGTATCCAAATCCCTAATGGATACTTGAGCTTTGAAATTGTCAAAGCCTAATGACCCTAATACATATAATGATAGATCAATTACATTTTTAAATTCTTGGTCAAGTTGTTCTGGCGTACAGAATATGTGTGCATCGTCCTGGGTAAATCCACGAACACGCGTCAATCCATGAAGTTCACCACTTTGCTCATACCTATAAACAGTTCCGAATTCAGCGTATCTTTTAGGGAGTTCCCTATAGCTAAAAGGTCTGTGGTTATAAATTTCACAGTGATGTGGGCAGTTCATGGGTTTTAATAAGAACTCCTCCTCATCCTTAGGGGTGTGAATAGGTTGAAAACTGTCTTCCCCGTATTTGGAATAATGTCCAGAAGTAACATAAAGTTCCTTTTGACCTATATGTGGAGTTATTACCATTTCATATCCCGCTTTTTTCTGGGCCTTTTTCAGAAAATCCTCTAATCGTTCGCGAAGCGCAGCCCCTTTTGGCAACCATAACGGAAGACCTTGACCTACCTTTTGGGAAAAAGCGAAAAGTTCCAGTTCCTTGCCCAGTTTCCTATGATCCCTTTTTTTGGCCTCTTCCAATAATTGTAGGTATTCTGTCAGCTCTTTTTGCTTAGGGAATGAAATACCGTATACTCTAGTAAGCTGTTTGTTGTTTTCATCGCCACGCCAGTAAGCACCGGCCACACTCAATACTTTAATCGCCTTTACAATACCGGTATTTGGAATATGCCCACCACGGCACAGATCGGTAAAAGTATCATGGTCACAAAAAGTGATGGTGCCATCTTCAAGATTTTCAATGAGCTCAACCTTAAATTCATTTCCTTGTTCCTTGTATTTTTCAAGTGCTTTGGCCTTTGTTACCGAATGCATTTTAAAATCATGCTTACCACGGGCAATTTCCAATGCTCTTTTCTCGATGTTCGGGAAATCTTTTTCTGACACTGTATGTTCCCCAAAATCCACGTCATAATAGAATCCATTTTCAATAGCGGGCCCTATTGTTAATTTGGCTCCGGGAAATAATTCTTCCAAAGCTTGCGCCACAATATGGGAAGAGGAATGCCAAAAGGCCCTTTTACCCTCATCATTGTTCCATGTATATAAGGTTAGGGAACCATCTTCATTTAATGGAGTAACGGTTTCAATAATGGTATCATTGAATTTGGCTGAAATAACATTCCTTGCCAAGCCCTCACTTATGCTCTTGGCAATATCCATTGCACTACTGCCCTTGCTGTACTCCTTAACGGTTCCGTCTGGTAAAGTAATCTTGATCATGTTTTTATTATGACAATAAGTTTGCAAAGATAGTGTCTAGTATCCATGCAGGCAATATATATAGGTATGTTTTTAGGGCGTTACCCAGCTCCTTATAATGCTGGGTCGGGCCATACATTATATCCCTTACTTCGTACGGGGATGTCATTGCTGTCCCTAACGCGAAAAAAATACTATGGTAAATCTTGTATAAATCGATAAAATGAGTTAAATTTAATACCCTTTTTTAAAAAATATTTTCACTTAAAACCTTGCAAAATAAGGGTTTGTGTAAATGGTGTAAAAAAAAGTTTAAAAAAGTCCGCAATTATAGTTGCAATTTAAAAAACCATCTTATATTTGCACCCGCTTTGGGGCCTTGGCCTTGGGGCGATAGTATGGGAGCGGGAGTTGTCCCGGTCCTTTGGAAGTTCATTGGCATATTGTGAAGACAGCGTATAAGGTGCATTTTAGGTGCACCTATTATACATAAGAATTTGAATCGAGAGACGGGATCGTTGGATTTTTCAGTTAGTTGGATGCTTAATATTATATAAGAATCAACGATGAAGAGTTTGATCCTGGCTCAGGA
>JAAETN010000451.1 GCA_024228355.1 Maribacter sp.
TCTTACACTGCATGAAAATGATGGCGTGGTAAATTCAAATCCAAAACAAGGATACATAAGCTATTGGCAACCGCATAAAGATTCTGAATTGGGCATGGCCATTGTTTCTTCAAAGGGAACCATGTTTGGCTTTGAGAAATATATTACGGACAAAATTGACCAAAGCAATGCTTACGCACATTTAAAAGTAGAAGAAGGTAAAGTGGTATACTATGCCGGATTTGGTTGGAAGGAAAGTGAACAGTACAAAAACAAACGGGAATGGGAAGCCTATCTTGCCTTATTTGTCAAAAAAATAAATAATCCTATTGCTGTAAAGATGATTAACTAAAAAAATGAATTTTCTTTATGAAATAGGATTTGTAAAATCCTAACCAGCACTGATGATATACCTGGCCCTAGCAGGTGGAAAAGTGAAGCGCTTGCTTCCGCGTTATAGCTTACGAGCTCTTACCAAAACCTTGTTTTGGACTTCCACGGAAACAAATAAAATTCAAACTAATTTATTGGAAAGGCCATAAAACAATCAAAGAACTGATAATGGTCATATCAAAAATCCAATTCTCATAGTATCTTTCAATAAAAGATCCAAGATGTCAAGAAAATAATGGCAAACAACAACCTAAAAAAATTAAAAAATGTCCATTTTAGAAGTATTTGAAACCGGAAAGCATGGAAGTAATTTGTCACATTTCGCCGCCATAGTAAAAATGGCAGGTATTGATGGCTCTATCAGTAATGAAGAAAAAGCTGTTTTGAAGCGTTTGGCCTTAAAGTTAGATGTTTCAGAGGAAGAGTTCAAACCGATATTCAAAAATCCCAGGAAGTACCCATTAATTCCTCCATATTCGTTGGAAGAACGAATTGAAAGGCTCCATGATCTCTGTAGCGTTATCTACGCCGACCATATAATCGATGACTCAGAGCGAAAATTGATTTTCAAATATGCCATTGGGCTAGGTTTTACAACGGAACAGGCAAATGTGGAAATCCAAAAATGTATACGAATTTAAGTTAGTGCTTCTGCGGCGAAGGATTTACATAACCCTTTGAACGTCTACTGGGAGAATGAAAATTAAAGACATTTGCTTTCTCTTTTTTAAATGGTTATCCGAACTCTTAGCTCGATTCAAAATGGCACATTTAGAAGCAAATTTTATGCCTCTTTGCGAACTTCTGACGGATTTAAAATAATAGAACCGTTCGCTAACAATACCAATAATTCATAGCTACTTCTCCCCTAACCTGAAAAATCTTATTTTTATATGGCTGGATTTCTAGACCGAAAAAGAGCTTGTCAATTGCCAATTCAGCAATTAACTAATAGTAGTAAATTACTTGAAGTATGTTAATTAATTGATTGAAAAAATTGGTGCAAACTAAAATTAAGAAAATGCAAACGACAACATTTCTAACCTTTGTGGGTGATCAATGCGGAAAGGCTGAAGAAGCGATAAATTTCTACACTTCAATCTTTCCGAATTCAGAAATTAAAAGCATAATAAAATATGCAAAAGGAGAGGCCGGAGGCACACCAGAGCTTATCAAATATGGCGTATTTACTTTAAATGGTACAGCGTATGGGGTCTCTGAAAGCAATTATAATCACGCTTGGTCATTTACACCAGGGGTATCACTGTTCGTTGAATGTAACTCAGAAAATGAGATGCAAACTTTATTTGATGAACTTTCTTCAAATGGAGGCCAGATTATGGTTCCTCTTGACAACTACGGTTCAGGGAA
>JAAETN010000452.1 GCA_024228355.1 Maribacter sp.
AGCCCTCATATCCCAAAGCCATTTATATCTGGGATATGATTCAATGGGGCAACATGTTGCCGCTGCTTTAGAAATACCTGAATTGGTAATATTCAATGGATACCCAACAGAAAAGTTTTCCAGAAAATGGCACCCTTACGGCAAAGGGAAAATAGACATAATACACGCAGAAGGGATATCTGAAAAAGAGGTATTGGAAAGAACAAAACAGTTACTTAAGTACTAAAAGTACATTGTGAGCTTCCACTCAATGACATTGTCGATCGATTGCAGGCCGGATCGCACCAGAATTAGCTAAATGATAAGATACTCGAACCATTCGAGTTTGGCTCATGTAATATTTTAAGGATTTACTCATGCTACAAGGAATTATATTTGATATGGATGGTACGATCACAAAGCCTAAAGTCGATTTTGCAGCAGTTGAACGGGAAATTGAAAAAAAGTTCGGGTTTGTTCTTGATAACTCGGAAGGATCCAGTCCGGAAGCGCGTGCGAAGGCAATGGAAAGATTCGATCAGGTTGAGACTCAAGCTGCTTTAGAGTCTGAACTCAACGATGGTGTGCATGAACTCTTGGACCATATATCACAAAAACGGCTTAAGACAGCGATATTGACCCGCAACTGCCGAAAATCGGTTGATGTTGTCCTTAACAAGCACAATCTCCATTTCGAATATGTCATTAGCAGGGATGATGCCAGGCCAAAGCCCGCCCCAGACGCCATTTTTTTACTGAGTAAAATGATGAACATCCATACCGACAACCTGCTTATGGTAGGTGATTACAAATATGATATCATATGCGGCAAAGCGGCAGGAGCAAAAACTGCCTTGCTGCGTTATAAAAAGAAGCTTGAAATGGAGGTAACTCCAGACTTCGAAATAGACAACCTTGAAGAAATTATTCATATTATTGCACGAGGATAAATGAAAATTACCAGCCGTGCATACAATTTGAATACAAGCTATCTCCTACAGTCTGGCCGAGCAAGAAAAAAGGAAGTATGCTAGTCGCTAATCCAGTTAAGTCAATAGCAGACTTGACCCCTTTACCTTAATGGGTAACACGAAATATGTAAATTTCTGTCAAAACCCATCAATTGGAAATTAGTTTCTGATAAATTGCATTAGCCTCCTCACTCAACGTTTGTGTATTTCCATCTTGGAGAATAGTGTTAATAGCATCAATCCAGGGAACCCAATGTGGGAAACTTTCTATTTTGCCTTCAAATAAAGCAATGAATTTGTGCCCATCATCATTTTTAAGAATTCTGCGGATAGTTATTAAAATGTCATCATTACATTGTAAAATATCTTCTTGCGAAAAAAGAGTTACCCATTTAACCACCATTTCTTTTGCATAATCCCATCCTTTGTACTTATATTGAATTTCAGCTAGGGTATGAATCACGTTAGGATTTTCATCAGAGAGTTTTACAGCATTAACAGCAACTTCTTCAGCTTCTTTGAGATTATCATTTGAGGATAAGAGAAACCATGCAAAGGTATTTAATGATTCAAAGTTATTCGGGTTTATTTTAATGGCTCCTTCATACCAATATTTTGCCTTCTCATACTCTTTTACTTCCTCGTACACGTCTCCGATATTCCCTGGAAATAAAGGTTCATATGGATTTAATTCCATAGCTTTTTTGAATTGTTCCTCCGCCTTTTTATAGAGTTTTTGTTCTTTAAAGAGTAATCCAAGACCATTGTATGCATAAGGATATTTAGGGTCGATGCCCAGTGATTTTTGGTACCATGTCTCTGCCTTCTCATACTCTTTTGTTTCCCGGTACATGTCTCCGATATTTCTTGGGTATAGCGGTTCGTCAGGGTTTATTTCGATAGCTTTTTCGAATTGTTCTTCCGCCTTTTTATAGAGTTTTTGTTCTTTAAAGAGTAATCCAAGACCATTGTATGCATAAAGATATTTAGGGTCGATGCCCAGTGATTTTTGGTACCATTTCTCTGCCTTCTCATACTCTTTTGTTTCCCGGTACATGTCTCCGATATTTCTTGGGTATAGCGGTTCGTCAGGGTTTATTTCGATAGCTTTTTCGAAA
>JAAETN010000453.1 GCA_024228355.1 Maribacter sp.
CTATTTTTTGACCACCAAAAACGCTACCGTTTTCCTTTATTTTATTTTCAATGTATTCGGAAGCCGTTTCAATGACCTCCAAGCTGTTCAAATAACATTCATACGAGGTGTCGCCCCAAGTAAATAAACCATGGCTACCAAGGACAATCCCTTTAATACCCGGGTTATCGTTCAAACATTTTTCCAATTGAAGCCCCAAGTCAAAACCCGGTCGTTGCCATGGTACCCATCCCATAGTATCCCCCCAAATTTCTTTGGTCACCTTTTCACTATCTTTTGCCGCCGCCACGGCAATCATTGCATCTGGATGCAAGTGGTCTATATGCTTAGAGGGCAGCAACCCGTGCAAGGGAGTATCTATTGAAGGGGCTTTGCTGTCAAGGTCATAAATACAATGATTGAACAGTCCTACCATTCGATCTTCATCTTCCAGTCCTCCGTAAACATTCTTAAGGTTTCTTAAGCGTTCGGTATACAATCCTGCAATCCCTGCCTTTGTCAGAGTTCCAATATCACCTCCTGAACCCTTGATCCACATCACCTCAACTTCATCATTTGTCAAGGGGTCTTTTTCTATGGTTTTACAACTGGTATTGCCTCCTCCGTAATTCGTTATTCTGAGATCTGCGCCAAGTATGTTTGATCGGTAAAGAAAAAGCTCGACTTGATCATTGTCCAGTTCGGCTGCTTTGTTTTCATCCCAAAGGTAATCGACGTGCTTATATTGATGTGTAGTGTTTTTCATTCGAATCATTATCGTGTTGAATAGCGAAAATAAATCAAAGGATTTCTATTTCTGTCCTGTACTGTACTGTCCCGATTTAATGAAAATAAATAATTTATAATGATTTGGGGCCTATGTTTATTTAATTTATAGCTTTATTTGTCCGAAAGGGTTCAAACAGTTAAAAAAAAAGTTCCAACAATTGGAAATGTTCAAGTACATTAAAATTGATGAGGGTTCCCGAATCCCAAAATACAAACAGATCGTTGATGCCATCATTCATAATATCTCAATGGGAAATCTCAAGATGGGTGAAAAAATACCATCGATAAACATGTTCAGCGAAGAATACTTGCTTTCCAGGGATACAGTGGAGAAAGCATATAACATATTAAAGGAACGAAAGATAATAACCTCAATTAGGGGAAAAGGATATTACATTACAAGAACCCAGCTTATATCAAAAAAAAATGTGCTTTTTTTAATCAACAAATTGAGCACTTATAAGATGCAGATTTACAATTCATTTCTCGAAAAAATAGGTCTTGAAGCCCATACCGACCTGCACATCTACCATTGCGACGAGACATTATTTTTAAATCTGATGAAAAAATATCAGAATGCCTACGACCATTATGTTATCATGCCGCATTTTAAGACCGAGAAGCTTGCCCATATCAGCAGTACCGATGTTATTTTTCAGTCGATAAATAAGATACCCAAGGACAAATTGATCATTATGGACAACCAATTGCTACTGGGGCAAAATTATACCGGGGTTTATCAAGATTTTGAGAACGATATTTACAACGCACTTAAGGAAGGACTTGAAAAAATATGTAAATACAAACGACTGATTATAGCTTATCCTGCAAAGGCTATTTATCCTTATCCGAAACGGATATTACATGGTTTTCGTAAGTTTTGCATAGAATACGCTTTAGATTTTGAAATCCTCGATGAAATTTTTGATGATATGATACTAAAAAAGGGCGATTTATTCATTACCATTGAGGAATCGGATTTGGTCAACCTGATTAATCAAATCCGGGAAAATGAATATGTATTAGGAAAAGATATCGGTGTCATCTCCTACAATGACACCCCTTTAAAGGAGTTATTGGGCATTACCTGTATTTCTACGGATTTCAAGTCTATGGGTGATACCGCGGCGGGGATAATCTTGGACAAGAAGAAGGGGAAAATAATGAACCCTTTTAATTATATAGATCGAAACTCGATATAAACAACCATGGAATCAACGTTTTTGATGCATTTAAAAAGGGATTAAATCCATTAAGTATTAACTAGTATACCTTACCTGCCATGAAAATAAAAAATATATTTTGTGTTTGAACCGACAGTAGGGGCTAGATTTAATACTATTCCCAAATATATTTGTAAAGTATTCCCTTATACAAACAAAAAATTAATGAATACTAAAAAAATAAGACAAGAATGAAGAAACATTTCCTGACACGCATAGCGACGTTGGTATGGCTTCTATCTATTTTTCATGTAACGATGGCGCAGAACGGCAATAGTAATTCAACTATAACTTGGAAAGCGCAATGGATTACGGCATTTGAGCAGCAAAATGAAACGAATAACTGGACAGCCTATAATAAGACCTTTACGGTTGAAGAAGTTCCAGACATGGCTTTGGCCAAGATCGCCTGCGACTCTAAATACTGGATGTGGATAAACGGAGAATTGGCTGTCTTTGAAGGGCAGTTAAAAAGAGGCCCTTCACCAACTGATACCTACTACGATGCCGTGGATATTGCACCGTACCTAAAAACGGGTGATAATGATATTTCAATTTTGGTATGGTACTTCGGGAAAGATGGCTTCTCTCACAACAGCAGTGGAAAGGCTGCCTTGATCTTCGATTGCCAGGCAACAGGTTTTGAGTTGCTTTCAGATATAAGCTGGAAAGCCTCCATCCGAAGGGAATTTGGAACGGCCGGATTGCCCTTGCCCAATTTTAGATTACCAGAGTCAAGCATCCGTTATGATGCACGTTTAGGAAATTTTGATTTTACCAAAGCGAAATCAAATACTAAAGAATGGGGTAGAACGAGATCAATAGGCAAGCCACCGGTAACTCCCTGGAATAAGCTTGTGAAACGTCCTGTTCCTCAGTGGAAAAATTTTGGAATGAAGAAATATGAAAATGAGCGGACATTCCCTTTTGTAAGCGCAGGAGATACTGTTGTTTGCAAACTACCGTATAATGCGCAAATTACCCCATTTTTCAAAATTGAAGCCAACGGCGGAGAGGAAATTACCCTATTGACAGATCATTACTATGGAGGCGGTCATCCGAATGTTAGGGGTGAATACATCGCTCGAAAAGGAATACAAGAGTATGAGAATTTGGGTTGGATGAATGGTCAAAAAGTCTATTACGTAATCCCGGAAGGGGTTAAAGTATTGGATCTTCAATATAGGGAAACCGGTTATGCCAGTGAATTTACGGGAAGCTTTGATTGTAATGATGACTTCTATAAAAGATTGTGGACAAAAGCAGAACGTACTTTATATGTTACCATGCGCGATACCTACATGGATTGTCCAGACAGGGAACGCTCCCAATGGTGGGGAGATATGGTCAACGAAAGTGGTGAAGCTTTTTACGCTTTAGATCCTGAAAGTCGTTTTCTTACTCAAAAAGGGATCTTGGAACTTATAGGTTGGCAACGAAAAGATAGTACCATATTTTCTCCCATTCCAGCAGGAAATTGGGGAAGAGAACTTCCAGGGCAAATGTTGGCAAGTATCGGTTACTACGGTTTTTGGAATTACTATTTGAACACAGGAGATAAAGAAACAATTGGCAAAGTGTACAATGGTGTAAAACGCTATCTGGATATCTGGGAGTTGGATAAAAATGGAGTGTTGGTCAAAAGAATGACCGATGAAGATAGTAAAGGTTGGTACTGGGGAGATTGGGGAACCAATGTAGACAAGGATTTATTGATGAACGAATGGTATTATTTGGCGTTGAAAGGCTACAAAAACATGTCTCAATTACTTGACAAACAAAAGCAAGTGAACTGGGCAGATACCACTATGACAAACTTCAAAACGGCATTCAATACCACATTTTGGAAAGGTAATGAATACAGATCTTACAACTACAAAGACGATATTGATGACCGTGGACAAGCCCTTGCTGTGGTGGCAGGGTTGGCAGATGCTGACAAATATAGAACCATATACAAAGTGTTGAAAACACAGGAATATGCCAGTCCTTATATGGAAAAGTATGTATGTGAAGCGTTGTTCTTAATGGGAGAATCTGAATATGGATTACGGCGCTTGAAAAAACGTTTTCAGCCCATGGTAGACAGTAAAGATCACTCTACTCTTTTCGAAGGTTGGGGAATTGGCAAAGATGGCTACGGCGGTGGATCTACCAACCACGCATGGAGTGGAGGTGGTTTGACCATTTTAGCACAATATGTTTGTGGCTTGTACCCTTTGGAACCCGCATGGAAAAAATTTAAGGTAAAACCTGATTTGGGAGGTCTTGAATTTGCAGAGACTGGCAATGAAACCATGGCGGGTAAAGTCGCCGTAAAAATCAGCAAAAACAAGTCGGGAATGAAAATGGAATTAACCGTACCGAACAGAAGTGAAGCCATAGTATATATTCCTATCAAAGAAAAGACAGTTATTATTAATGGACAAAAAGTTAGTTCCAAAGAAAAAGAAGGAACTTTTAAATTGTATACCCTTAAAGGTGGTTACTATATGATTGAAGCAAAATAAATCCCTTTACTTCTTTAACATATGAATAATTCCTAATGCCGAGGTTAATGCGAATTCTAATTTAGAGCAAAACCCTGGATGGTGTGCTACTTCAGCTAAAAATGAACTCAAACATCAATTTTTAAGTTTACACTTTAGTGTTTCATAGGGCGTCATTCCTTTAAATGCTCCATGCGGTCTGTTAAAGTTATAAAATTGTTCCCAAGCACTTAATTTTTTTCTCAAATCAACATCGTCTGTGTAGTCTAAAAGTTGGTAAAACTCCCTCTTATCGGTAAAATGTGAACGTTCGACTTTCCCATTGTGTTGTGGTTTACCGGGCTTGATATAGCGATGCCTCATACCACAGTCCTGGACATGCCAATGAAATCTGGATTGGAATTCATGACCATTATCGGTCTGTACAGTGTTGATTCTAAAAGGAAACTTTTCGACTACATGATTTATAAAATCAATTGAGCTGACCTGATTGTGC
>JAAETN010000454.1 GCA_024228355.1 Maribacter sp.
ATTCAACAAAGGACGCTTCTTTGATACATTTTGGTAAATCAATATGGGGTTCCGTTTAACAAAATGTGTAGTCCCAAAGTACGAAAAGGAACATTTTTGAAAGCCAGGGCAAATAATATTGGTTTGTGGTCTGAGGTAGCTCGGCACCTTAACAAGTCGCCCAACAAGGACGCACAAAAAGCGTGCGCCTGTTGGCTAAAACGTTAGGTTTCGGTAGATCAGAGATATGAAAATAAGACAAAATATAAAAATTGTACTGCTTTTAGTAAGCATAGTAATTACAGGCTGTGGTACTTATAAATCACCAGGATTAGAAAACTATAGTAACGATCAGTTAGCAAAATTGGAGGTGCCAGATACACCATTAATAGGTTATTCAGTTATGGTGCATTCCATTGATGGCAAGTCGAGAGGATATGGATTGTATGATTCGTACTTATTAAAACCAGGAAAGAGAATAATCACTGTACTTGGTAATACTCAATCAGGATTGCATCAGGCACCTGAAAACCTCTTGTTTAATGCAAATGCAGGAAAAGTTTATAAATTAGAATTTAGTGTAATAGATGGAACTGCCAGCTGGGATTCTCGAATAATTGATAAAGATACAGGGAAACAAGTCAATTTTGTTAAGAAGGAAACGACATGCAACTATTCGGTTCTTGGTGAAGTTCAATGTGATTACTCAATGAATTAAAAGGGAAGAGAAATGAGTGAATCAATAATTGAACCTAACAAGCACATTAAATTCGCTCCCTTCGGTCGCCCGACGCTCGCAAGCTCGCGCGGTTTATGTGGGCGTTATGCAATAAAACATCATAGGGTTAAGTAAAGTGGCCAGCTTCTTTTGTCTAAAAATCGGTCGGTAACATGCTGTTTAGAAACTCACCTGAAAAATTTTGGAATCTGATCGCTCCAAAATATGCTGCATCGTCAATTACCGACATTGCCGCTTACCAGAAGAAGATCA
>JAAETN010000455.1 GCA_024228355.1 Maribacter sp.
CAAAAATTTTCGCGCGCCTTCGGCGCGCAGAAATGGGGGTCGCCTTCGACGACCCACCATTTCTCCTACACCAGTTTCAAAACCGTGGACATGTCTGCCTTGTTAATTTCTGCAAGTGCCCTTTTTGGCACCACAGTGTTCATCAAAGGGTACGTCATTTGCGATATTCCTAAACTTTTAACCACTATAATCCTTCCCTGCATTGTTAACCCGCGTGCATGCCACGAGTTCAACACTTTTTTCATTCGTTCCAATTTTCCTCCAATATTAAGATTATGCATTTGTGTCTTATCATGGCAGAACCAAATTCCCAAAAATTTCGAGGGTGTAGGCGAAACTTTAAAATTGTAAATGCAGTCTGATCTGTTCTTCCATTTACCTAATCCCATTACCACAGTTTTCGCTTGATTCACTTTAAGACCAGAAAACTCGGCATAATGATCCAAAGTTACGTTCAATTCCTGTAAGGATACATCATCCTGCAGTAACACCGTAGTGTCGTCAGCGAATTGTATAATTTTAAAGATATCCTCATTTATAGTAATTCCACTTATTTTGTTATTCGACCTTATTGCAGCTGAAAGCACTTCGATAGCCAAAATAAATAAATAAGGGCTCAG
>JAAETN010000456.1 GCA_024228355.1 Maribacter sp.
GGTGTTGCAATTTTGTGTGCTGCAATTGCTAAAATACCCATATCCGAATATGCTCCAACTGTAGTTAAAAGGGCCGTTGTTGGCCATGGAAATGCTCAAAAGGCTCAGGTGAGTTCAATGGTGAAGATAATTCTGGCCCTGTCTGAAACTCCCAAGAAATTTGATGCTACTGACGCGCTCGCAATAGCTATATGTCATTGTCATAGAATAAAATTGAATCTTTAATCTTGACAGAGTTATTGTAAAAGCTATAATTTTTAGTTTGTCAATTTAGTTCCCGGATTGTTGTAATCTATTATAACTCCAGCTATTTAAGGGAGAAACGGAACTCAAGCCAGAAAAAAATTATTTCAAATCGCGATGAAAATTTCACCATTTTGATTGAGAAGAAATTATCAGTTGATTTTGATATTAAATGAATCAAAAAATGGAGATATTTTAGGTTTACCAATGGAAGAAGCAATTCGCAAATCCAGGGTTTTAATTGAGGCGCTGCCATACATACAGTCGTTTAGAGATAAGATTGTTGTTGTGAAATTTGGTGGCAGTGCTATGGTAAATGTGAAGACTTTTCAAAGCATTCTGCAAGATATGGTTTTCATGAAGGCAATTGGTATGAAACCCATAATTGTGCATGGTGGTGGCCCTCACATAAGCAGTGAGATGAAAAAA
>JAAETN010000457.1 GCA_024228355.1 Maribacter sp.
GGTGTATATTGGTTTGTATTTTTACGAACACCAAAGAAATAAGAAAGTAGGTCAAAATGGCTGAAAAAAAGACTGGAAAAACTTCTAAGACATCAAAATCTGTTAAAACGGCGAAAACTATCAGGACAACAAAAGCTGTTAAGCCAAAAAAACCTGTTAAAACAGCAAAAACTGTCAAAGCAGCGAAGCCTGTTGGAAAGACGAAAACTGTCAGGACAACAAAGGCTGTTAAGTCTACAAAACCTGTTCAGGCTCCAGAAAGTGTCCAGACGGTCTATGATATAGACGCCTATTCACCCCCTCAAATTGCAAAACGGCTTGATGCAGTTGCAGGAGTAAAGGCAAAAGATTCCGCTGTGAACACATTTTTGTTGGGTATTAATGCAGGTGTTTTTATAGCGCTGGGTGCTCAATTTTGTACCCTAGTGATTAGTGATTCTGGGCTACATGCAGGTCTCACGGCAGTATTCGCAGCAATTGTATTCTGCCTTGGACTGATATTGGTAGTAGTGGGTGGTGCGGAGCTCTTTACGGGTAATTGCATGGTAGTTATTGGTTATCTTGATAAAAGGATAACAACCAGAAGAATCGTTGATCACTGGACAATTTCATTGATTGGAAATTTCGTTGGAAGTCTATTAGTTGTTTTCTTTGTGTATAAGGCGCAACAATTTGCATTCTATGATTATATGGTCGGCGGAAAGGCATTACTTATTGCCAACAAAAAGGTTAATTTGACATTTACCAACGCCTTTTCAAAGGCAGTGCTCTGTAATGCAATGGTGTGCATGGCAGTATGGGTATGTTTCAGTGCAAGGAATGTGGCAGACAAGATCATGACACTCATATTTCCTATAGGCGGTTTCGTCGCCAGCGGATTTGAGCATTTGGTCGCAAACATGTATTTCATTCCAATGGGCATAGTTTTAAAGAGTAAACCGGAAGTTGTCGCTGCTGCAGAAAAAATGGCTGGAAAAACATTGGACCTCTCTAATCTTACCTGGAAAGGGTTCTTTGTTCTCAATCAATTCCCTGTATTTTTAGGAAATGTGTTTGGTGGCGTTTTTCTGGCAGGTGTAGCGTTCTGGTTTATATACATGCGACCGAAACTCAATTTTTCTTTTACGATTAAAGAAGACTTTAAAAGGTAAGAAAACCATATTAATTTTTAAAACGTCATTAACTTAAATTCTAAGAAAATCATAGCACTTTAAAGAAGCATAAGAAAAGACCCACCAAGAACGGTGGGTCTTTTTTTTATATCATCCGTCTATTCGGTTTTATTTTAAAAGAATCATATTTGTCATCAAGTGTATTGTTCTCGGTTGTTTTTTTTAATTTTCATCTTTTTAAGAAATATAATAGAGGGGGAATTGTTGAAATGAGCGGAAGGGTATGTACAAAATATGTTATATATAGCTTAATGTGTCTGATCGTTTTCGGTAGTATGATAGGTGTATCTGGTGCATCTGATACATCTGCAAATTCATATAACCCATCTGAAGCACTTGATAAATTAAAGTCGAGTAATTTACGTTTCAGCTCTGGTCAGTCTAATCATTCGGATATTTCTGCAGAACGGAGAAAAGAGGTAACCACAGGCGGGCAGCATCCTTTTGCAACCATAATTGCCTGTTCTGATTCAAGGGTTCCGGTAGAGATGATATTTGACCAGGGAGTGGGAGATATTTTTGTAATAAAGGTTGCAGGAAATGTCTGCAATACTGAC
>JAAETN010000458.1 GCA_024228355.1 Maribacter sp.
GGTATTGGTTTATACGGTATTGAAATATATTTTCCAATATCACCAAAATATTGCCTTAGCTTTCTTTGTGCTGAATTAGTAGCTGAGATTAAACAAGCTGTAATGAATCATAAAGCTGCAAAGACGCTGGGGGCAGATGAGCAACAAGATATTACAGAATTAGAATTAATGGTTGAGTGCTTTGAAAATAAAACACCTAATCAAATTTCATCAATCAACATGGACTTTAACAACTCAAATCAAGTCATCAATTCTACTAGATATATATATTCAGCTAGCGATGATTTTTCATTAGCGTTTGATATATTAAAAATTAACCCTGAAATAGCAACCCAACCTAAAGTGGTTGATGGTAGTAAAGTATTCTAACAAGGCCAATTCACCGGAACCAGCAAAACTGGCATGCCATTTTGCTTCCGCAAAAGCCACGCCATTTTTGCTGGCCCGCTGATTGGCGACGTTATCTAGATTCAACCCAAAAATCAAATGAATATTTTTTAACATCAGAGAAAAAATCAATCATGAAAAAAATTATAGTTACGACACTATTTGCATTGGTACTAACAGCATGTGTTACTGCCACACCTCCGGTATACACA
>JAAETN010000459.1 GCA_024228355.1 Maribacter sp.
CCTGCAATAAGTACTGGGATGATTGGGAAAGTAGAAATAGCTCATAACAAGACCATGAACGTGGATTTGGGTAAAGCGTCATCTTTTTCGCTGACGCAAAAAAGCCGCCACTTTACCCAAACCAGTTATGGCGGCGTTATATGTCATCGAGAGATAGAATATGGGTTTAATTGAAGCAATATTGATTGGAATTCAATTCAAAAGGCTTGAAAACCCTATTGTGTTTTTATCAATGCTTGCTGGCTTAATATTCTTTACTGGTTTCGGACTCGTAATAGTCGCGGCTGGTATCGAAGGTTTCATGACTGGCAAAGGGTTCTTCCCTTCACTTGCAATATCTTCTTTATCGATATTATTTTTTGGCCTGTCAGGTGTATGTGGTTACTTCATTAAACGGTGTGTGAGTTAATGACATATAACCAGGCCATTAAATACGCAACCTTCGGTTGCCGGACTACTTATTCGCTGCGCGAACAATCAGCCGTTTATGGCAGGCGTTGAGGCTGTAGAATTTCTCCGGACCATTTTTATCATCAAGTGGAGGTTGCACAAAATGAAAGTAGCAAAGGTAGTTAGACTCAGAATTAACAGAAAAGCGCGTTTTGCTGCTTATATTTTGTGCAATTGA
>JAAETN010000460.1 GCA_024228355.1 Maribacter sp.
AATGAGATCGATAGGAATACCGCCAAATTGCTCTGGAAGACCAACCATTTGTCCCGCCTGTTGTTCAACAAACTTATCAAAGGATTTTTGTATCCTATCAAGTTCTTTTTTCAAATTTGTCTCAGCAGTCCGCTGATCAGCGACCGTTTTGACCAAGCCGTCAGTAACTCCTTTTATGATTATAGATTGGTCAAGTTCCTGCTTGACGCTAAAATTAATTTTGTCAAGTGCATGACCCTTGCCAGCGACAGTCTCCCACCAAGAGCGGTCAGCGGGTGGTGAGAACTTCATGTTTTCGGCAGGCTGCATAATATTTTCCAAGGCAGTAAGAATAGTCTGCCAAGAAGCGTCTTTTGAGGTATCTGTTTTCTCGGCAACCTTAAGACGTTTTCGAATTTCATCGTAACTATTTTTCATTTTTGGCAGGATTTTTAAGCGCCAATCTTGATTAAAAGCTTTAAAACGTGATTCAATAATCTTGTCTTCTATTGTAAGCCGCAGTATATCTTTGAGTTTATTGGGACTGTTTGCCTTATCGACTTGATCTATCAAACTATGGTCAAAACCAAATTTAAGCAGAAGTTGCACCTCTTCATTTAGAGGTATCGGTTGGCTAGGAAGTTCTTCTATTTCAGGATTTGGCGTTCCCAGATCAACAATAATGTTGGGAATATCAAGCTGTTCTACCATATCAAAAT
>JAAETN010000461.1 GCA_024228355.1 Maribacter sp.
GACATGTTTAGCGTATATTTGGATAATTTATTTAGGCGTAATCACTATCAGACGAGGGTGGGATAAAATCATACATAGGACTGACCGTTGTGATTTAAGCCTATTTAAACTTGGTAAATATTGTCTCGACTAAGGACTTGGACAAAAGTTTTCCGGTATTTTTATTTCAACTTTTTATTGACAGCCAACTCCCTTTATATTTTGTCACACTGTAACATACATTAGCGGAAAGGGAGCGGAAAAATGAAATTTATTTCTGCGATAGACGAAAAACAGGAATCCGGTCTTCGGGAGCTTATGAAAAACAGTGTAAATCATAGAATCCGAATCCGAGCTCATAGTATTTTGTTAAGCGCAAAAGGCTATGCAATCGAAATTATAGCCGACATTTTTCAAGTTGCCAGAGATACCGTATCCTCATGGATTGACAGATGGGTGCAGTCAGGCATTAACGGTTTGTCAGATATGCCGAGAAGCGGAAGGCCGCCGCTTCTGACCGATGAGGAACGGGATAAACTTCTGGAATTAATAAAAAAATATCCTCAGTCAATACGAACTGTTATTAGCAGACTATATGAAATGACAGGAAAATCGGTCAGTTCGAAAACAATACGCCGTTTGGCTGAAGCGGCCGGTTTAATTTGGAAACGAGTCAGAAAATCCCTGAAATCGAAACGTGATCAGGAACATTTTGAAAAAACCGAAGAGGAAATCCGGGTGCTTGAAAAACAGCATGATAACGGCGAGGCTGATCTGTTTTACTTTGATGAATCCGGATTCACCTTAGAACCGTCAATACCTTATGCCTGGCAGCCTGTCGGCGAAAATATCGTGCTTCCCACCTCTAAAAGCACACGTATAAATGTTCTGGGTTTTCTTAGCATCGACATGAATTTTCAATCCTATATTTTCAAATGTTCGGTCAATACGGATGTCGTAGAAGCGTGCTTTGATCATTTTTCTGAGATCATAACCCGAAAAACTGTTGTAATTGTTGATAATGCGCCGACACATACCAGTATTCAATTTACCGATAATTTGAAAAAATGGGAAGAAAAAGGACTGTCAGTGAAATATCAGCCTCCGTATTCGCCCGAATTGAATAAAATTGAAACCCTTTGGAAATTTATAAAATATTATCAGCTGCCTTTCAGTGCCTATAATTCGATTGAAGATTTGGAAGATAAATTGGAAAACATACTTATAAATATTGGTAAAGAATATCTGATTTCATTTTCCTGATCATCTTTGATTGAAAAAGCTGCAATGAAAACGGCAGATTCAGACAAATTTCTTATCCTTTTTCTCAAAGTATACTGAAAAATATATGGCCAAGTCCTTACTTACACTTGATGCATATTTCCCCGGTGCTTCGGTCTTCATTTCAGCTAATTCTTTCCAGTCGCTAGAACTGAAAAAA
>JAAETN010000462.1 GCA_024228355.1 Maribacter sp.
GATGATATTGGCTCTATGTGTACTAGTGGTATCCCTTACCCATACTTCTTGTGAATTGGGAGATGACGGACCAAACTTCAATTTTGTTCCACTGCGAATAGAAAGTGTTGAGATGCCAGAATCTTTCGACCTCAACGAAACCTATGAAATCAATGTAACTTATTCTATTCCTGACGGATGTACTTATTATGAAGGTTTTGATGTAGTGCAGGAAGCAACCAGTACCCGTAAAGTCGTGGCTGTTGGATCACAACGAACAGATCAAGAGGCATGTACGCAAGTTGTAAGGGAAGAAACTTCATCTTTCAATTTTATTGTGGTTCACAATCAAATGTATTTGTTTAGATTTTATCAAGGAGAGGAAAACGGAGTACAATTGTTTTTAGAGGTTGAAGTTCCGGTGAATTAATCGATTATAACCTAACCAATATTTTGAGTCTGGAAGAACTCATAGATAAGTGTAAAAAAGGAGATAGAAAGGCACAAGAACAGTTATATAGACAATATGCCAATATACTGTTCGGTATCTGCCTTAAATATTCGCGCAATAAATCGGAAGCTGAAGATAGCCTACATGATAGCTTCATGACCATTTTTGATAAGATAAGCCAATATAAATCAAAAGGCTCATTCGAAGGATGGATTAAAAGAATCACGGTTAATACGGTCTTGCAGAAATATAGAAAAGAAGAATACTTAAAAGTAATTACAGATAATATAGAAGAAGAGATCGAGGTAGAAACGGCATATGCTGATATTGGCCTCCAAACACTTTTAAAATACATACAAGAGTTGCCCAATAAATATCGAATTACATTTAATTTATATGTTTTGGATGGTTATTCACACAAGGAAATAAGTTCAATGTTGGGAACATCACCTGGCACATCGAAATCTAATCTTGCGCGGGCAAGGATGATTTTGAAAGAAAAATTAGAAAACAAAACAACAAGAGCAATTATTGGTTTATTGATATTTGCCTTGGGAGGAACTATATGAACGCAAATACGTTGTTCACAACAGAATCAAAAAACATGAACATTGCTTAACAAATAGCAAAATGAGTAAAAAGAACCTAGACAATATATTCCAAGAGAAATTCGAGGAATTTTCAGACATCCCTACAGAAAAAGTCTGGAAATCTATTGAATCCTCTTTGAATAAAAAGAAAAAAAACCGTAAGGTTATCCCCATTTGGTGGAAACTGGGCGGTATTGCCGCTGCACTTGCAATTGGTTTGTTTCTTATTAATCCGTTTAAGGACAATGGTAATGAAACCAACACAATAATCACTGATGTTGAAAAGGTGAAGGAAGAACAGAATGAAACTGATAATTCATTTGATCAATCACCTCTCATTGACGAAACTCAACCTCAAATCGTTGAAAGCGAGAAATCGAACATTCCCGAAAATACTAAATCCAATGGGTTTGATTCTGATTCTGACCAAAAAAACAAGCCTCAACCCCAATCAATCTACAACAACAAAGCCAATTTAGTGGAGAATGACAAAGGCCAAAAGTCAGTTCAAGAACAAAAACCAGAGAACACGCAAATTGTGGTCAACAAAAATGAGGATGATAAAGAAAGGTCTAATGATAGATTAATAGAGGTCAAAGAGCAAGATAAAGAAACTGCTTTAGCTGTAAGTGAATCTGCTTCCTCAACTGAAGATCCAGCCAATAACATGATCGTTGTCGAGTCTGACAATGAAAATAAAGGAAAGGGAAATGCCTTGGATAATAATGAAGAGGTAATTGTGAAATTGAGTGCTGAAGATTCCAAAGAAAAAATTGAAGATGGTAAAAAATCAATCTTTGATGAGATCTCTGAACAAGAGCAAGAAGAAGAGGTTGTCGACGCCAAAAACAATAAATGGTCTGCAGGCCCGAGTATTGCGCCTGTTTATTTCAATGCCATAGGAGATGGTTCACCTGTTCATTCTATATTCGTACCCAAT
The DNA here is from genome assembly GCA_024228355.1 of Maribacter sp. Classification (GTDB taxonomy): domain Bacteria; phylum Bacteroidota; class Bacteroidia; order Flavobacteriales; family Flavobacteriaceae; genus Maribacter_A. Next base: position 1,961 of record JAAETN010000462.1, read on the forward strand.
TCCAAATCAGGTGATGTTAATCTAAGCTATGGTCTGGTTGTTGCATACGAAATAAATAAAAAACTTTCTATTAAAACAGGTATTCATAAAGTAGATTATGGCTATAATACAAATGACGTGGAGTTTTCAGCAACCATAGAAGGTTTCAATAACGGCCAAATTGATAATATTGATTATAGCCTTGCCTCAAGGAACATTGTGGTTGAAAGTAAGGCTTCACGCAGTAGTTCCTTTGCAGAGAATGCAGCTATGGATGCTGCCGCCCAAGACCCATCATTGTTAGGGGTAATGGCACAACAATTCGGTTACTTAGAGATCCCATTGGAGTTGAACTATGCGTTAATTGATAACAAATTCGGAGTTAACTTAATTGGGGGGTTGAGCTCTCTATTCTTAGTCGATAACTCGGTATCCCTTACCTCTGGTGAATTAATCACTGAAATTGGTGAGGCAAATAATGTAAATAATGTAAACTTTAGTACCAATATTGGTTTTGGGGTAAATTATAAATTCTCACCGAAGTTGCAATTGAATATAGAACCTGTTTTTAAATATCAGTTAAATACTTTTTCTGATACCTCTGGTAGCTTTCAACCTTTTACCATCGGTGTGTATAGTGGCCTTAATTTTAGGTTTTAAAGAAGTTGGTTAGGTAGGTCGTTGTTGGTAGCAATGACTTTTAAGGCCCTAACGGTCTCGTTAGGGCCTTATTTTGTTTATGATCGGGTCTTTAGTTCTTTATAAATAACATTTCTCACTTCTTCACGTAGGGTGGTTTTGTCCTCATCCTCCAAAAGAGCCGTTTCAAAAAAGGAATGCACTTTGGCTCGGATCAATCCAGGCCCTCCACTGTAAAAAGTAAAGGAAAATCGTTTTTTGTTGTCATAAAACGTCATGGGCACTACAGGAATATTATGTGCTATTGCCATTTTAAAGGCTCCGTCCTTAAAATCATCCAAAAAAACGTCTTCTTCAGGAACGCCTCCTTCAGGAAAAATGCAGATACTTAACCCTTGGTCGATTCGTCGTTGCGCCCTGCGATATACGCCCGTCCTGCTACGACTGTCTTCCCTATCTACCATAATACATACGCGCTTATAGAAAAAACCAAATAACGGAATTTTTACCAATTCTTTTTTTCCAACAAAAACAAAAGGGTTTTTACTGATTCGAAGCATCAACATAATATCCAACATACTGGTATGATTGGCAACTAACATATAGCTTTTACCCCTAACCAGTTTCTCTTCCCAATATATTCTTTGTGGACAACCCATACCCAGTAAAATGGGTCTCGCCCATAAGTTTCTAGCCAACCAGAAAAATTGGGGATACCATTTTTCCGATAACGTTGAGATAATTAAAAAAGGGAAGAAAAGTATTATCGGTAATGTCACCAATATATAAAACCAAATGCGATAAAAAATATGACCAATATTTTGAGTTGTTTTTCGCATTGATCAAAAATAACAATTTGATGTTGTTATTTGCGATTTGTTTTACCTTTGTGCTTCTTTGAAACCAATTGAATGGCAAGAATACTTACAGGCATACAAAGCACAGGCGTTCCCCACTTAGGAAATATTTTGGGCGCTATTGCCCCGGCCATAAAAATGGCCCAAGATCCAAAAAATGAATCATTTCTATTTATTGCTGATATGCATTCATTGACACAGATAAAGAATGGGGATGAATTAAGAAACAACACCTATGCCACGGCAGCTACTTGGCTTGCTTTTGGATTGGATATTGACAAAACCGTTTTTTATAGGCAAAGTGATGTTCCGCAGGTGACCGAACTGGCTTGGTACCTTAGCTGCTTTTTTCCTTACCAAAGGCTAACCCTTGCCCATTCTTTTAAGGATAAGGCCGATAGGTTGGAAGATGTGAACGCAGGCTTGTTCAATTACCCAATGCTCATGGCAGCAGATATCTTATTGTACGACGCCGATATTGTTCCTGTTGGTAAAGACCAATTACAGCATATTGAGATGACAAGGGATGTTGCTGCTCGTTTTCATGCCCAATTGGGAGAGACCTTTATAGTGCCCAAAGGAAAAATACATGAAGACACCATGTATGTTCCTGGGACTGATGGACAGAAAATGAGCAAAAGCAAGGGTAATCTCATTAATATCTTTCAATCTGATAAAAAACTACGCAAGCAACTAATGGGCATCAAGACGGACAGTACACCCATGGAAGATCCCAAA
>JAAETN010000463.1 GCA_024228355.1 Maribacter sp.
AAAAATAAGGGGTTTTGAACGTTTTACAACCTAGTTGGATACGCCTTGCTGCGTTTTTATTATATAAAAACGCAAGTCATGAAAACTATCTTAACTTTAATCTTTGTTCTTACAATCGGAGTAACAGCTCAAGCCCAGGATGCTAAGGTTGACGTTAAGGTAGAGACTGTTGAAATGAGCATCGTAACTTCTACTACTAACGAGAACACAGTAGCTCGTTTGTACAAGTTTAAAAATTCAAGGGTAAAGAAAGCATTGTCTTTTACTACAAAAAGAAACAAAGCTAAATTGGCTTAAGAAAACAAGTTCATTTTATTCCTCATATCAGTTAAAAGCCTCATTGAAAAAATATACCATTGAATTCCAGGAACGTTTATTTGATTTTGGCTCAAAGAACAATCCTTTTTCTGGAAATTTAGCTTTAGGGTTTGTAAAGGCATGTCCTGTGTGACCATATACATGTAAGTTCCAATCTGCACTGAACTTGTTCAATTCATGGGACAGTTTTACCATATCATCTGGTAATGCCATTGGGTCTTCCCATCCATGTAATACCAGAATTTTACTTTTAATTTCCTTGTTTGGATGGGAGAGAGGTGGATCCAGCAGTCCATGAAAACTTACTACACCACAGATTTCAGCTCCCGAACGGGCAAGGTCTAAAACACATTTACCACCAAAACAAAAGCCAATGGCACCTATTTGTGATGCATCAACTTCTGTATGATTTTTTAAAGTTTCGACTGCCAACAGCATTCTTTCAAGTAATAATGGCCTATTACTGTCCAATTCAACCATAAGTTTTTCTGCCTCTTCAGGTCCATCGGCTCTTCGTCCTTTTCCATAATTATCAATGGCAAAACCCACATAACCTAATTTGGCCAATTCGGTGGCTTTCTCCACTTCAAAGTCAGATTGCCCACTCCACATGTGGGAAATTAAAATTCCGGGTTTCGAACCTTTCATTGCGTCATCCCAAACGATGACTCCTTCAAATTCGTTTCCTTTTGTGTCTTGGTATGTTTTTTTTTCTTTGATGATCATAGCTGTCTTGTTATCCGAGTATCAATTAATATTAGAAATGAAAGCTTTTTACAATTAAGAGGATAGAACATTTTTGAAAATGGCCTATTCAGTGACAACATTTCGTTTGAATTATGTTAAACTATCTTAAAATTAGCATAAATCAGGCTTTTGTTCATGAATACTTTATAATTAATTGGAGAATTGTTATGTTTTATACAGGTTTTACTGTATGTTTCACATATATTTTCACGACTACCATGGCGTGGTGTGATAATTGATGAAAAAGAAAACACATACATTAACTTAGATTATAATTATTATTATGGGTAGACCCGCAACAAAGCCGACTGAATTAAGGGACGGATTTTATATAGAAATTAGAAATAGAGGCTCTAAGGCTGGAGTTAAAATTAGAAGAGATACCAAGGAACAAATGCTTATGGCCATCAAAGAGTATGAAGCATCTAAAGATGTTGTCGTTATTGGCGAAGTAAGTAAAGGAAAAATATTGGATAAGGTTAAGGTAAAATGAACCTTAATCAGGTAACGGTACCCTCTTTGGATTTGGAAAAATCAATTCCATTCTATCAAAAATTAGGGTTAAAGTTAATTGTTAAGACTTTCCCACATTATGCACGATTTGAATGCCCTGATGGGGATTCAACTTTTTCCATTCATCAAGTTGAGGAGTTACCTAAGGGTAATGGCATTTATGTTTATTTTGAATGTAAAGATTTAGATGCCAAGGTTGGTGAACTGTGCGCAAATGGAATCGCATTCATGGAAATACCCTCAGATAGACCATGGCTTTGGCGAGAAGCCCGTTTAAAGGATTTGGATGGAAATAACTTGATTCTTTTCTATGGAGGTGAAAATCGCAAGAATCCACCTTGGAGAATTCCCGATGCCTCTTTGAATGACTAAATCTGAATCGTGGAAAGCTGTACGTCGCTTATTTCACGCAATCAATTACAGTAGTTGTTTCTATAAGGAAGTCATTACAATACTATTTCCTTCAAAATTGCCCATACATTATCGGCAACGATTTTTTGCCCCTCTGCAGTTGGGTGTATCCCGTCGTCTTGGTTCAATTCAGGATTACCGGCCACTTCATACAATAAAAACGGAATCAAGGCAGCATCGTTCCTTTCTGCCAAAACAGGAAAAATATTTCTGAATTCAGAAGTGTAACTCTTTCCCATATTGGGAGGAATCTGCATTCCAGCCAAGACTATTTTTGTGTTAGGGTTTTTCTCGCGAACGGCTTCAATAATTGCCTGAAGATTATTTCGGGTTTCTTCTAATGGTATTCCCCGTAAGCCATCATTAGCCCCTAGCTCTAAAACAAAAACATCCACTTTCTGATTAAGTACCCAACTCAACCTATTCTTTCCACTAGCCGTAGTCTCTCCACTGAGTCCAGCATTGATGACATCATAGTCTAACTTTAGCGAATCAATTTTTAGCTGTATGATTGCTGGGAACGCTTCTTCAGGATCCAACCCCATTCCCGCAGTTAGGCTATTCCCGAAGAAAAGAATGACCTTTTTAACAGAAGTTGCCGAATCTTCCTTTTCTACAAAAACTTCATTGGTTTCACTTTCTTCCTGTTTATTGATTTTATCGCCACAGGAAACCAATAGGAAAAACACAAAAAAATAACTAAACTTTAAGATTGTACGCATAGGTCCAAGGTTAAAATATCAAAATCATTTCCTTAATTTGCTCCCCTTTGGTCTTAAGAAATATTATAAAAGGAGTATGGCAAAGATATTAAACGTTCGTAATCTAAGAAAAACATATAAGAGTGGTGCTAAGGAACTGACAGTCTTGGATGATATCTCATTTGCCATTGAGGCTGGAGACACTTTTGCCATTGTAGGCCCTTCTGGAAGTGGTAAAACCACTTTGTTGGGACTATGTGCCGGACTTGATCAGCTCGATTCGGGGAACATAGAATTGTGTGGTTCTGAACTTGGTAAATTGAACGAAGACGAACGTGCATTATTGAGAAACGAGAATGTCGGCTTCATTTTTCAGGATTTTCAGTTGTTGCCCACATTAACAGCATTGGAAAATGTTAGTGTACCGTTGGAGCTGCAAGGTGGTAAAAATGCTATCACTAAAGCAAAGGAATTATTGGGAAAAGTAGGATTGGCAGATAGAATGCTTCATTACCCTTCACAGCTTTCTGGTGGTGAACAACAGCGTGTGGCTTTGGCCCGTGCTTTCTCAAATACACCATCTATATTATTTGCTGATGAACCCACTGGAAATCTTGACGAGGAAACCGGGGAAAAAGTTGTGGACCTACTATTTGAACTGAATAAGGAAGCGGGCACAACCCTGGTCATTGTTACCCATGATCTTGATTTGGCTAAAAAGAACCAGCACATATTAAGGTTGAAGGGTGGGAGAATTGTAGAAAACAAGAACATCGCAGTTTCATGATTGATTCCCAAGAGCATACTAAGTACGTTGAGTTACGTTGGCTCATAAAAATGGCTTGGCGCGATGGTAAAGCCAGTAGCAAAAGGTTAAGCCTCTTTATGGCGTCG
>JAAETN010000464.1 GCA_024228355.1 Maribacter sp.
GCGGTTTTAATTTTACTTACTTTAATTAATAACGAAAATTGGGCGGTATTTTTACTTACTTTGCTACGTACTATTATAGTCACACTGACCCAATAACCAAGACAAACCAAACTGCGAGCTGTCCGATGATTAAAAAAATCTCAACGCAGCTAGCCAACGGTGTGTTTTGTGGTCTTTAGTGGTGTGTTTTGTTGATAGGGAAGTTTGTTGTTTTTTCGTTAGTCCCGCTCGTATGTTATAGCTGCGTTTTACTGTAAGTTCTCTAATTTTTGAAACTCCGGGAGTGGTTTTAGGATTCATATGGGGAGGGCTGTTTGTTTCATCTTCTGCTGCTTGTTGTTCTGATCAAATGGAGAGCTAAGTACCGAACGGATTGAGCTGAAATTTTCACTGAAGATAGCCCTATTTAGTACCGATCATTTGAGAATAAGCTAGCTGCGTAGCAAGATTCGTTTGGTTGCCATGCAGTACTCGAAAATCGACCTCGGATTCCACGATTTTCGCCTGTAATTGCATTATTGCTTATTTTTATAGCGCAGGTTAAGCTTGTTCTTGTTTGGTCCTTGGAAAATCAAGTTTCAATTTTAATTATTAATAACGAA
>JAAETN010000465.1 GCA_024228355.1 Maribacter sp.
ATCAACAGAATCACTTATTTTTCGGCTTGAAAACAGCGAATACCCACCCAATTCAATTCCTTTACCATGTGCATAATCAGCCAACTCCTTGAATTTTTGAATATTTTCCTCTGAATTGTCTTCCATATTGAGGCCACTGCCAAAACTCAAAATCACCATTTCATATCCCGTAGTTTCGCACTGATCTATGGCCGTTTTGACTTTATTAGGGTCAGTTGTCGTCAAATGCATAAAAATGGGATTCTCGGTAGACCATGGAGCCAATAATCGGTACATTTTTCGAACAGCCAATGATGTTCTTTCACGATCTGAATTGTCTTGTAACAATTCATAGGTATGAAAACTCTCAAAACTGGCATTCGGCTTAAGAACTTCATTGGGACCAACCAATAATTTACTTTCCAGCAAACATTCCGTTTTCATCAACCAATTAACCTGCGAGGTATATGCAGGGTCTACTTCCCAAAAAATGGATGTTTCTGACTCACCCGTAGAAAAGCCCCCAAATGAATAATCACTTTCAACATGCATATTGGGCCGTCTCCACCTTTTTGTTGATTCAACGAAATTTTCCGCTTCTGGAAACGCCAATATCTCGTTTTTAAACCCTGTAATTTTAATATTATGTTCTGAATTATTCTCTACGGATATCCATTTAGCAATCAGCGGATAACCATCATAGATCTCATAATGTACATTGACCAGAATGCCATTTAATTCCTTTACATTATGGTTAAATTGAATAATAAGCTCCTTCCCTTTTGGGGTTGCGTTTTCAGCAGTATGAAAGCGTTTTTTGTCGTTCCATTTTATTTTGGATTGAATTTGCTTTACTTCGTGCTTTAGGTATTGAAAGGCACTAGAATCAGTAGTTAATCCATCTAACCATTCCTCCAATAAATAGCCATGTTCTTTA
>JAAETN010000466.1 GCA_024228355.1 Maribacter sp.
AGAAACATGTCTTCAAGAAAGGCTACATGCCAAATTTCACCCAAGAAATATTCACCATCGCTGAACGTGTGGCCAGACATCCACCTGTATATAAAGTCAATGATTGGTATGGTGAACCCATTGTAGGGATTTTCTACGACTGGGAACTGGTCAAGGTTGTCAAATCTGCTGATGAAACATATCGAATCGAAAAAATTTTAAAAACCAGGCGGCGAAAAGGACTGCTCGAACATTTCGTCAAGTGGGTTGGTTATCCAGACAAGTTCAATCAATGGATCAAAGGAACCGACCTGAAATCGATATAACCAATTCGGAATGGGAATAAGTGGATAACATTGTTGTCCCATTCTGTTGGTTATATTCTACCTTACCTGAAATTAAAATAAACAATCAACGATTTCTACCTAATACTGCCAAGCAACACGGAATCCCGATTCCCAATTCGAACTTTTCCACGAATTTATGACAAAAATTGAATTTGCAAGTTACATGGAAAGTGGATTTGGCTGAAATCCAGTCCATTTAGTTGGCACAACAGTGGTGACAGTGGCGATTATGACAAAGGTGACTGGTTGGATGTAGCATTTGAAAACGATTTCGTTATGACTATTTCAGAAATATTACATTCGGTGATACATACCAAGGCTTAAACACCATGATACTTTGTGATGGTTGGAACATGTATATAACTGTGTGTGAAATAAATATTTGTTTATTGTTCTACATTATACTTGCATCGTCATAGACACAGTTCAGGCTTCTTCAATCTTGAAAAAACAATTGGACAACGAGGTTGTTTTGTGTTTAAAAGTGACAAAATTCTATGAAAGTCAAGGGCCTTTGTGCCATTGCTGTAAACAAGGGTCATTTGTTCACGTGGTGTGATGGATAAGACGTTTGCCTGAAAAAAGTAAAGGTTCGATTCCCGTTGGTTGTTTGTTAAAGGTTTATAATACACTATATTGACAAGTAATTACATTATAGCCTGTCCTATCCATCTTCT
>JAAETN010000467.1 GCA_024228355.1 Maribacter sp.
AAAGAAGGTCTTTTTTTTTTTTTTTGATAAAGATGGCATAACATGTTCAATGCCAAGTTTGACATTTTGCTTTATGATCTGACCAGTACATATTTTGAATGTGACCCACCTGGTGTAGGACTACTGAAATTTGGATATAGCAGAGATAAGAGGTCAGACTGCGTACAGGTGGTGGTAGCTCTTATTGTAACGCCAGAGGGAGTCGGGGTCACATCTTTGATGTTTGATATTCAAGAGCAAAAGAATAAGTCGGTTTTCGATGCACATATGCTACCGCAATTATGAAGTATCGGCGCCAAATCTTGAATAGTGAATAACAAATTTACTGACAACAGGTCAATCACCGCACATATAAAGGGGTCTGCTAATGACTTACCATGCTTACGCCTTTTTTGATTCTTCTAATTCACAGGAAACCGTGTCAAATCTTCACTTGACCGCACAGTATTTATACTTGTATATTGATTCTAAATTAATGGGTCTTCTCCAAATCGTGTGGGCGAATTGACCGTCGATTCCATGCTGTATGGCTTGGTAATAAAGGGATAGGCCTCTTTTCAATAGCCAAAAAACTTGGTAGAATTCGCAGGTGAAAAAA
>JAAETN010000468.1 GCA_024228355.1 Maribacter sp.
AGCAAGCGGGCATCCATATCTGCACCAAATCCTGCCGCCAAGAAAAAAGTAGACACCAAGGCCGAGTATGCCCGCAAATATTACATCTATTGAAAATTTATATACTCCAGTCATTGTATGGCTTAAAAGAGGAATGGAACTCCATATACATGATTTATTCAAATAGATGATCAGGGTAAAAACAATGGCAGCAAAAAGTATGATCTGACCGACGTTTTCTAGTCTCTTTGCACTTGGACCATGTGGTGCCTTACGTCTGTATTCATCTCCCAGTGTCTCTGCCATACCTCCACAACTGCAAATCCAACCGCAATATACACCTTTCCCATAATGTCTGATTAAAAAGAATAGAATAAGACCAGACTGTACAAAGGGAAACCATGTCCAGAAAGAGCTACTTCCAAATTCCCACATATTCAGTGGCCAGAATAGGATAAAAGCAAAACTACTCCACTTACCGCTCGGAAATAGTTCTGACACTACCCAGTGCCTTGCACCAAAATTATCATAGATAAGCGGCTCGTACAGGTAAAATGGAAGCAGGAAAAGAAAAAATATTTGTATCGATATAAGGGCCGTCATTTGCCAGAAAACATAGCGTGTTTTTCTGACATATGTACGGCGGATACCAAAGATGAACATTGTTACGCAATAGAAAAGTGAATACCAATATGTGGGTGCTTCGATCCACTCTGCTGCTCCCGAAGTGTTATTCAACAATTTAGAAAAGTACAATATTGTAAAAAATGCACTTACTCCTATAAAATATGTATACTTAAATGCACGCCATGGAGTTCTAAAATAAACATTTCCGTATCGCGCCATAAATCCCAGAGAGCAGATTCCGGAAATTAAAAAAATTATAGAACCTGACCATCCCAGGATGAAGTTTAATGATGGATACCATTTATAACCTGAAAGGCTCCAGTTAAGTTGAACTTGAAAGGGTGCGCTCAAATACAAAATTATTTTTGATCCTATCGTATCAGCCCCGGCAAACAGATCAAAAGCGTTTCCGACCTTACCAAAATATAGCATAGAGAAAAAACTTATCGATGCTACCATGAACCACCACCATAACAATCCTTTCTCTCCCTCCATGCGTATACCACTCCGTTTGAAGAATTTTGTTGGTAATTCACGGCCAATAAAGGTAAAGACAGTGTCATTAGGCAAGGTTTTAATACCTTCTTTTGTTTTCAGAACAACCTCATTTTTTCGTATTTCAGTAACAGTTGATTCAAAAAATGGTGTAATCATACCCTGTTGAACAAGGTTGTTGAATTTGTTCATATTTTCCACGTTTGGCCTGGAAAATTCTTCTCTACGGTAAGAGTGGGTTATTCTATTTCCTGATTTTGCAAGCGCGATAGAACACTCCAGCGAGCTATCACCACCACCAACAACCATTATGTTTTTGTCAGTAAATTCTCCAGGATCGTACAATGTATCGAATGCTTTTGACATTAATTCGCCTGGTACCTTTAGTTGTCTGCTGTTACCGGCTTTACCCATGGCAAGCACAACCTTCTCTGCCATATACATATTCTTGCTTGTTTCAATATGGATTATGTCATCTTTGCGGGTGAGTTTTTGAACAAAAATTCCCACTTCAATATTCAG
>JAAETN010000469.1 GCA_024228355.1 Maribacter sp.
CCTTATTCGTAGCTATAGTATTGTTTGGGTTGCAAATCTCCTTATGTTAGTAATGGTTTGGACGAGTCTAAAACTACGCGGACAGTCCTGGAAGGAATTGGGACTGACCTTCAATCGGGTGAGTCTAAAGCAGGGCCTTCGAGTTTTTGGACAATCTTTGGTGGTATTTATATTTGGTATAAGTTGCTTTATTTTGGGCGCTATTATTATGGCGAATATTACCGGGATTCCCGAAAGTGCGGATTTCAGCAGATATGATTTTTTAAAAGACAATCTCGGGGGTCTCCTTCTGTCACTTTTGGGAGTCTACTTCATTTCTTCTTTTGCAGAGGAGGTAATTTACCGTGCATTTTTAATAAACCGCATTGTTGAAATAACACAGTCCCTTAATTATAGCAAGCTAATAGCGGTACTTCTTAGTTCAGCTTTCTTCGGGTTAGTTCATTATGAATGGGGTGCTATGGGGATGGTCCAAACCGGATTTATGGGTTTGGCCATGGGAATTAGCTATTTTGTGCTAAAGAAAAGGCTATGGACGCTGATTATTGCCCATATTTATATGGATACGCTGCTTTTTGTCCAGATTTATCTTGCCAGCAACTGAATACATCTGTTCGAACTTTAAGAATAGGTTTATTATTGCTATAAATAGAAACGCAATCAGAGGAGCGAACTGGTGTCAATGGGCATCGGCCACTTGATAAGGAAGGAGGGTTGGGTTTATGTTATGCTCTATACTACAATTTAACCAAACAATTTTTTTTGGCAGATTTATAAATAGCTTCCACTACTCGAATATCACGTAACCCTTCTTCACCAGGGACTATCAAATCCGTATTGTTCATAATGGCCATAGCATCTTCATCCATTTGCTTGGCCTGCTGATTCTCTATGGCAAAATTGATTATAGTGCCATCGGACATGCTTCCTTTATTGCCGCCATAAGAGGAATGCGGTTCCATTTTCAACCATCCTTTCTCATAATTGACCTGAAGGTAATTCATTTGAATGCCAAAACTGGTATGACAGGCTGCACGGGCTCCACTTGGAAATTCTAATTGGAACATCATGGTTTCTTCAACTTCATGATAAATCTCAGGTCTTGTGGTAAAGGATTGGGCCAATACAGAAATAGGTTCTTCACCTGTAGCTAATCGTGCTCCTTGTAATGCATAAACGCCCATATCTCCCATTACACCGCCACCTAAGGCTTTATTTTGTTTCCAATGGTTGGTTCTACCATCAAAGTATCCAGCGGCTGAGCTAATCATTTTTACTTTACCAAAAGGTCTTTCCTTTCCTACTTTCATATATGCCTGAATGTTTGGATCGTGTTGGCACCGATACCCGATGGCAAGTTTCACCTTATTGTCTTTACAAGCCTTGATCATGGCCTCACAATCAGCAACCGTGGGTGCCATTGGTTTTTCACACCAAACATGCTTTCCTGCATTTGCGGCCCTAATCGTATATTCAGCGTGCATCGATGGTGGAAGAACCACATAGATCACATCAATATCCAAATTGTTGGCTATTTCATCATAATTCTGATAGTTATAAATATTTTTATCTTTTATACCATATTTCTGCTGCCATATAGGGATCTTTTCAGGACTTCCGGTTACTATTCCCCTTAATTCACAATTCTTGGTCAATTGTAGCGCTGGTGCAAGCAAATCTCTACTATAGTATCCCAATCCTACCAATGCAACTCCCAATTTTTTTTGTGGTTTGTTAACTGACCACAATGTATTTGGAGCAATTGCGGCAGTTGCTGCTAGGAGCCCTGCATTTTGTATAAATATGCGTCTCTGTTGTTCCATGAACATATATTTTGTTTTTAAATTACAACAAGAAATTGAATAATTCAATTATTTGTCTCGATCGCTTCTTATGAACAAGCATAGCGTAAAACAATTTATATAGTAACCTGAACTTAACCCGAATTATAATATTCCTTGGCATTAAATGGTTATCATATTATGGAAACGATTCAGTACAGAAGTTTAGACAGAGAAGGGTGGTTGGAATAAATAAAACTTACTAACAGGAATCAAAATGATTATGCAGTCTCAATTTTATTCACGGCATCCAAATTCAATTCCTTAATGCTGATTTGACGCATTTCTATCTTTCTGACTTTGCCCGTCACCGTCATTGGAAATTCCTCTGCAAATTTAATATATGTTGGCACCTTAAAATGAGCGATCTTGCCCTTACAGAATTCCGTGAACTCCTCAACACATGCCTTTTCGCCTTCTTTTAATTTTATCCAGGCCATCACCACTTCTCCGTATTTTGCATTGGGAACACCTATAACTTTTACATCACTAATTTTAGGATGGGTAAATAAAAATTCCTCAATTTCTTTTGGGTATATATTTTCACCTCCCCTGATTATCATATCTTTTATGCGCCCCACAATATTTATATACCCTTCCTCATCCATAGTGGCCAAATCTTCTGTATGGATCCAACGGGCCGAATCAATGGCATTTTTAGTTTTTTCTTCATTTTTCCAGTATCCCAACATTACACTGTATCCCCTTAAACAAAGTTCACCAGACATCCCAATCGGTACCACCAGTCCAGTTTCTTGATCAATAATCTTGATTTCTAAATGGGGATGAACCTTACCCACTGTGCTTACCTGTTTTTTAAGAGGTGTGCCTATTTTGGTTTGAGTGGCTACTGGACTGACCTCTGTCATTCCGTAAGCCACTTGTACATCTTTCATATGCATCAAAGAGCGAACTTTTTTCATGACTTTTATGGGACAGGGAGCGCCAGCCATAATTCCTGTACGCAAGCTACTTAGGTTAAAGTTGTCAAATTCGGGATGCTCCAATATAGCGATGAACATGGTTGGTACACCATATAAAGCCGTTGCTTTTTCTTTTTCCACTGCTTGTATTACCGCAAGTGGTTCATAGCCTTGACTTGGATAAATCATAGTTGCACCGTGGGTCATACATCCCAAATTCCCCAACACCATACCAAAACAATGATATAAGGGAACGGGAATAATAACACGATCTTTATTGGTGTATTTCATGGTCTTTGCTACAAAATAAGCATTGTTCAAAATATTATGATGGCTTAGGGTAGCGCCCTTTGGGAAGCCTGTAGTACCGCTTGTGTATTGAATGTTTATTGGATCATCAAAGTCCAATTCCTTTTGTCTTTTTTCCAGCGATACTGTTGAACATGCTTTGGACATACGCATTAAGGCAGTCCATGACAACATTCCATCTGGTGGGCTTTTTGAGAGCGAAACAACGGTTGTCAATTCAGGAAAATCGGAAGAATTTAGGGTAGCATTGTCAGCGTTTGCCAATTCAGGGACCAATTCCAATAACATCTTTTGATAATCAGAGGTTTTGAATTTATCAGCAATGACTATCATAGAACATGCAGACTGTTTCAATGCATATTCCAACTCATGGATACGATAAGAAGGGTTTAAATTAACCAGTATGGCACCCACCTTGGAAGTGGCAAACTGTAAGACAGTCCACTCATAACGATTTGAAGACCAAATACCCACTCTGTCTCCTTTATTAATACCAATAGTTAATAGTGCTTTCGCACAAATATTCACCTGTTCTTGCAACTGGCTGTATGTAAGTCTAATATTTTGATGATGTACGATCAACGCTTCATTATCAGGGAACAGCTTCACTATCTCCTCAAATTTATCTCCAATGGTTTTACCAATTAAAGGCTCTTGACCAATGCCGTGTGCATAACTCCTTGTCGCCATATTTTATATGTTTGTTTTTTGTGTTATCTC
>JAAETN010000470.1 GCA_024228355.1 Maribacter sp.
AAATTCCACTAAGGAAAATGTAAATGAGATCTATACCGAGACCATACCTGTTGCCAATTTATCTTTTGATATGGTATTGGTACCTGAAGGGGAATTTCTTATGGGTAGTCCGGCTAACGAAGCAAATAGAAAAGAAGATGAAGGACCACAAAAAAAGGTTGCCGTAGATGCATTCTGGATGGGAAAATATGAGGTTAAATGGCGAGAGTTTGAGCTTTTCTTCAAGCAAAACCAGCCCCTTTTTGAAAGTTTGGAAGCAGATAAATTAAATGCTATTGATGCCGTCACTAGGCCGAGTCCGCCTTATGAAGATCCTTCCTATGGTATGGGCAAGGATGATTTTCCAGCGGTAAGCATGTCAACCTATTCCGCACTGGTATTCTGTAAGTGGTTAAGTAAAATTACTGGACGTTTTTATAGATTACCAACTGAAGCCGAATGGGAATATGCTGCCAGAGCAGGTTCTCAGACCATGTATGAGTTTGGAAATTCGGAAGAAGAATTGGCAAAATATGCCGTTTACTATAAAAATTCAAACAGTAAATACGCCATGGTCGGAACCAAACTTCCCAATAAATGGGGATTGTATGATATGCATGGCAATGTTGCTGAATGGACAATGGACCAATACAAGGAAGATGCATATGCCAGTACAGAAGCTAAAAACCCATGGGTTATACCAAGGGTATTTCACCCCAGGGTAATTCGTGGTGGTTCCTGGGATGATGATGCCGAAGGTTTACGTTCAGCTGCCAGAAGGGCTTCAAGCGTTAAATTACAGAAGCGTGATCCACAGATTCCTAAGAGTTTTTGGTGGTTCACGGATTCCAACTTTGTTGGTATGCGATTGGTGAGTCCTAAAAATCAACCAAGCCAAGAAGAACAGGATAAATTTTGGCAAATGGTTTTGGATGAAGGATAGATTTTTGGTCCGTTTTTTGTGAATAGAACAATATAAACTTTATAAAAATAAAATGAGGAATCTAATAGTTGCCATATTGGTAGTATTTTGTTTTTCTTTTGGTTGGACCCAAGAGAATTATTCATTATCCGATGAAAGTTCGTTGACGGTTGATGGAACTTCAACACTTCATGATTGGACAGTCACGGCGAACACATGCAGTGGATCGTTAGTTGTGGAGGCAAATGTGTTTAAAGAAATATCTTTTGATGTTGAAGTGGCCAGTGTTATTAGTACACGTGGTGCAACAATGGACAAGAAGACGCATAATGCCCTTAAAAAGGAAGAACATCCTAAGGTTATGTTTTCTGCTACTGATATTACTTTTTCTGAAGGTGATAATCAAAGCATTTCCGGCAAAATGAATGTTGCTGGTGTTGAAAAAGACGTTAGTATTTCAGCAAGTGTAAATAATTCTGAGAGCAGTGTTCAGATAACAGGTAATTATAAAATAACGCTACAGGATTACAATATGGATCCACCAACGGCAATGTTTGGTACTATTGTGGTCGGTGATGATGTTACTGTTAACTTCGATTTGGTTTTTGCAAAGAACTAATACGCTAAATAGCCCTTGTAGAGATATCCAAAGTGGTTTTTTGGTTAAAGGTTTTTATGCAGTCTTTTTACTTTTAACCTGCATTGGGCTTCATGCCCAAGAGCGATATGAATACACCCATCAACAAATGGGTACCCAGATTCGGTTAGTCTTCTATACATCAAATCAAGGAAAGGCAGATACGATTGCATTTAGGGCATTTGATCGTATCGATGAACTGAATAAAAAATTAAGCGATTACCTAGTTACTAGTGAACTTAATTCGCTAACAAAACAACACGAAAAAGAAGTTGTTGTTAGTAGTGATTTATTTAGAATTCTTAAAAAATCAGTTGAAATTTCAGAGATTACCAAAGGTGCTTTCGATATAAGTGTTGGCCCATTAATTGAGCTTTGGAGAAAGACTAGGAAAACACGAATACTTCCTTCAGAGGCTAAGTTGATTGAGGCGAAACAACGCGTTGGATATAGTAATATTGCATTTCACAATAAAAATGTGATTCAATTAAATGCAAAGGAAATGAAGTTGGATTTAGGCGGTATAGGGAAGGGTTTTACAGCGGATGAAGTTATAAAAGTACTTGAATCAAATGGTGTCCGTTCAGCCTTGGTTGATATGGGAGGTGACATTCGGGTCAGTAATCCACCCCCGAACAGGGAGTACTGGATATTGGCATTTTCGTATTATAATGAAGAAGATGTTGAGGTGGTCAAAAAAATCAGATTGAAGAATGCAGCCGTGGCAACTTCTGGTGATTTATATCAATTTGTTGAAATAGATGGAATGCGATATTCTCACATCATTAATCCATTGTCCGGTTTGGCTTTAAACAATAGTATTCAAGTAACCACAATTGCAGGAAATGCCACGGAGGCCGATGCTTTTGCTTCGGCTTTTAGTGTTATGGGTATTGCAAAAACAACTGAATTCATTAAAGCTAAGTCCAATATTGAGGTATTTATAGTACAAAAGTCAAAGAATACCTTCAAACAGTGGAATAACAGTACATTTCCTGGACAAAATAACTGAAAATAGTCAAGTTCAGATTTTAGGTACAAAACTGATTTGTTCTTTATTTTCTAGAATTGGTTAACTTTAGCTGATTAGCTCGGTTTTTTACTTAAATGCCCATGAGACAAAAATTATTGGTCTTATTTATTCTTGTGTTTTTGGCAGGGTTCCTTTTAGCGTTAAAGAAAGGTGTGTTCAGCGTGTCTAACGATGAAAGTATTGGTTTAATTATTCCAGATATTGTGGACTATAATTTTCATATTAAACCTATTCTTTCAGACAATTGCTATACCTGTCACGGTCCGGATGCAAATAAGCGAAAAGCTGGCCTTAGACTGGATCTTGAGGGGACCGCTTTTCTTGAGTTAAAGGAAAGTCCGGGAAAATTCGCTTTAGTCCCAGGAGAGCCTAAGAATAGTAAGGCCTATTTGCATATCATTACCGATGACCCTGAGGTAATTATGCCACCATCGGATTCTAAATTAAGTTTGAATTCTTACGAAAAGAAATTGATCAAGAAGTGGATTGAACAGGGTGCCAAATTTGAAAAACACTGGGCTTTTATACCTCCAGCTAAAAAAGAGGTGCCAAAATCTGAAGAATCACAATGGGGAAATAATGAAATTGATGCTTTCATCCTTGAAGAATTGGAATTGAACAATTTGAATCCTTCTGTAAAAGCATCTACAGAGACATTGATTCGCAGAATAAGTCTAGATCTAACGGGGCTCCCACCTGATGCAGATCAAGTTAAAGGATTATTGGATAATCATACTGATGACTTTTCATTTACAATCGATAAGTTTTTAGCATCCTCAGGTTATGGAGAGTATATGACACAATCATGGCTAGACTTGGCACGTTATGCGGATTCACATGGTTATCAAGATGATAGCTATCGTACTATGTGGCCATGGCGAGATTGGGTTATTCATGCATTCAATAAAAACCTGCCCTACGACGAATTTTTAACGTGGCAATTGGCAGGTGATCTTCTTCCCAATGCAACAAAAGAACAGGTTTTGGCCACAGGATTCAATAGAAACCATCCGATTACACAAGAAGGTGGTGTTATACAAGAGGAGTATCGTGTAAATTACGTGCTGGACAGAACAAACACTTTGGGTAAAGGAATTCTAGGCCTTACTTTGGAATGTGCCCGTTGTCATGAGCATAAATATGATGCCATCTCGCAAAAAAATTATTATGAATTGTTTTCATTTTTTAATCAGGTAGACGAAAAGGGTTTACAAATGGATGCCGTGCAGGCAAAAAACCAAAAATATTACGCCGACCCACCATATATTGAGATTTCAGCGGATGAAACCGAAGATTTACTTTCTTTCATTAATATGGAAAAAAATACGCAGATCAAGGTGATGGTCATGAACGATTCCGCACCGAAGACCTCCTTTATCTTAAACCGGGGCGAATACGACCAACCCACTGATTCGGTTGAGCCAAGTACACCTCAGACCATTTATCCTTTTCCAAAGGGATTGCCACAAAATAGATTGGGCCTTGCAAAATGGATTACGGACAAGAACAATCCACTAACCGCCAGAGTCTTTGTGAATCGAATCTGGACTATGTTATTTGGACGTGGATTGGTAGAAACTACCGAGGATTTTGGAGTACAAGGAAGCCTCCCAACGCATCCTGAATTACTTGATTGGTTGGCAGTGGATTTTATGGAGCACAATTGGGATATTAAATACCTTCTCAAAAAAATTATGTTATCGTCAACCTATCAACAGGAGTCTAAATTTCGTCCAGACTTAAGACAAGTGGATCCTGAAAATAAATTATTGGGAAGGATGCCACGTTTTCGCATGAGTGGCGAAATGATTCGTGATTATATTTTAACCACAAGCGGACTTTTGAATGCAAAAATTGGAGGTTCTAGTGTAAAGCCTTACCAGCCAGCAGGACTCTGGGAGGAAACGAATGCAGGAAATAACAGAGGTATTTTAACGACCTATGTGCCTGATGATGGAGATGACCTCTACCGTCGTTCCCTATATACCTTTTGGAAACGAACTTTACCACCTCCGAACATGACTATTTTTGATGCACCCACACGAGATTTTTGTGAGGTCCGCCGTCAAAAAACCAACACTCCGTTACAGGCCTTGGCCCTTCAGAATGATGTTCAGGTACTGGAAGCTGCGAGGGTCCTGGCAGAGCGAACGGTCGTTGAAAGAGTAGAGAATCAAGATATGATAACAGACGTTTTTCGACGTATTTTGGTTCGTTCACCAGCAGATGAGGAGCTATTGACTTTGAAGAAGTACTATGGTGATGCAGTCAACACTTATCTAAAAGATATTGAAGGGGCCAAAAAGCTCATTGCAGTAGGTGAGTACGAACATTTGAATACTGATCCGGTAAAAACCGCGGCCCTGATGTTGACCGCACAGGTAATCTACAATCTAGACGAAACTATAACCAAAGAATGAGCTATGGAAAAGGATAAAAAGAAGTCAGAGAATCCATTGAAAGTAAACCGACGTCATTTCTTTTCGCAACTGAGTGTGGGTATTGGATCTTTGGCCTTGGGATCCTTGTTGATTCCTGATCTGTTCAAAGGAGTTACATCAGAGCGTTTGACCCATCCTTTGGGTGTTGCCCATTTTGCTCCCAAAGCAAAGCGCGTTATTTATTTGTTCCAGGCTGGGGCACCCTCACAATTAGAAACATTTGACTACAAACCTACCTTACGAAAACGAATGGGGGAGGATTTGCCAGAGTCTATTCGAAATGGGCAGCGCCTAACTGGCATGACTGCCAATCAAGACAAATTTCCCTTAATGCCACCAGCTGTTGATTTTAAACAACATGGTGAGAGTGGTACTTGGGTTAGTGATTTTTTCCCACATACGGCAAAGATAGCAGATGAAATTACCGTGGTACGAAGCATGCATACCGAAGCTATCAATCATGATCCAGCGATTACTTTTTTTCAGACAGGTAGCCAAATATCAGGAAGGCCTAGCATGGGTTCATGGTTGAGTTATGGGCTGGGTAGTGAAAACAAGAATCTTCCGTCTTTTGTGGTGTTGACTTCAAGAGGAAAAGGTAACAGCCAAGGGCTCTATTCAAAACTATGGTCGAGTGGATTTTTGGATTCAAAACATCAAGGTGTGCTTTTGCGTTCGGGTAAAGATCCTGTATTATATCTTAACGATCCCGAAGGTATCTCACGTTCTGATAAACGACATTTGTTAGATCAAGTATCTTCTTTGAATAAATTGCATCATGCCGAAACTGGTGATGATGAAATAGAATCACGAATTGCACAGTACGAAATGGCATATCGTATGCAGATGTCAGTCCCTGATGTGATGGATATTTCCAAAGAACCGGAGTCTATTATCAAACTTTACGGTGAGGATTGTCAAGTACCCGGCACCTATGCGGCAAATGCGCTACAAGCAAGAAGGTTAGCTGAAAATGGTGTCCGATTTATACAGCTTTACCATCAAGGTTGGGACCAACACGGTAATTTACCTAATGAAATGGCTGGTCAGGCCAAGGATGTAGATCAAGCTTCTGCTGCCCTAGTTCTAGATTTGAAGCAGCGTGGTATGCTAGAAGATACATTGGTCATTTGGGGAGGTGAGTTTGGTAGGGGGAATTATTGTCAGGGAAAATTTGACCCAACCAATTACGGTAGAGATCATCATCCAAGGGCATTTAGTATTTGGATGGCCGGAGGGGGCATAAAACCTGGACTTAATTACGGTAAAACCGATGAATTTGGGTATAATGTAGTTGAGAATCCGGTTCATATCAACGATTTTCATGCTACTTTAATGCACACTTTGGGGTTAGATCATGAACAATTAACCTATAAATATCAAGGCCGTCGGTTTCGATTGACTGATGTTGCCGGTAATGTGATAAAAGATCTTTTAACGTAGCCTATGGCAGTTGAGAATAAAAGAATATGGGTAGATTATACCGTTTTTGGCCTTTCTATCTTCCTTGTATTTTGCTTATTGTTTGAATCATATATTGAGCTTCCAAATCTAGTTGCTTGGATAGGACGATGGCATCCATTGGTATTGCACTTTCCAATCGTACTTTTATTGGTTGCCATTTATTTAGGATTCCGTGGTAAGGATATTCCCTATAATCTACGCGTGGTGGCCACAATAGCTACCTTGGTCACTGCCATTTCCGGGTTTTTCCTGGGTACCGAAAATACCCCCAAAGGTGACCTCCTTTTTTGGCATGAATGGTTGGGTAGCACTTTAGCACTTGCAGTTGTTCTTTGGTATTGGTTAGACGGGTTGCAGCTTCGAAAGAATATTTATTCCAAGGCATTGCAAATACTGATAATTGTATTGATAGGTTTTACGGGGCACTATGGAGGTTTAATCACCCATGGGGAAGAATTTTTGGCCCTACCCAAAGAAAAAAGACAAAAGAAAATCCCTCAAAACCCATTAATATACCAAGATGTTGTGGGAAGAATTTTAGAAGAAAACTGTGTTTCTTGTCACAATCCGAACAAAAAAAAGGGAGAATTGTTGATGACAAATTTAGAAGGTCTATTAAAAGGAGGTGAAGTTGGGAATACAGTAGTTCCAGGAGATTCTGAGAAAAGTGAAATTATCAGAAGATTGCACTTGTCCCATGAGAATGAAGAGCACATGCCGCCAGATGATAAAAAACCTCTCAATGACAATGAAATTAAAATTTTAGAACGTTGGATTGCCCTTGGCGCATCAGATACTATACGATTGAACCATTTGCCAAAGACAGAAACTTTGGGTGTTTTGGTTAAGGTAATGATGGAGCCTGATCCAATGAAAAAATGGGCACTACTTCCCAAAGTGGCGGATAGTACAATCTTGAATCTGTCTTCAGACTATATTAATATTACGAGGGTTGCAAGTAATTCTGATGCAATTAAGGTCAATGTTTTTCTTTCTCCCAACCATAGCCAGCGGTCGATAACTAATTTGGCACGAATTTCCAGCAATATTGTGGAATTGGATTTAAGTGGCATCCCGGTCGGTTTGCCTGAAATGGATATGATATCATCATGTGCCAATTTGGAATGGTTAGAGTTGGATCGTACTTCAATTACTGATGAAGAATTGGATAAATTAAAAGGTTTGGAGAAACTTCGATTATTGAAAATATATGAGACCAATGTTACCGCTAAAAGTATTTTGGTTTTCAAAAGCCTTTCCAATCTTAAAAGCCTTTATCTTTGGAGAACGGGTATTGAATCTAAGGCTTTAGATGAATTTATTAAAGAAAGGCCTGACCTTGATGTTGATGTGGGAATTGAAAAGAAAGTGGAATCATTCGTTGTGGTTTTAGATTCTATTCCTAAAACATGATAGGTGAAAGTTTATAGTAATAAATAGAAAGCAAAATAGTTAGGAAAAATGAAATTTAATCTTCAGGGGAAAACAGCAATTGTTACCGGTGGCGGGAGTGGAATTGGAAAGGCAATTTCCAAAACCCTTGCAGAACAAGGTGCTAGCGTACATATTTTGGAACTCAATGTTGATACGGCCCAAAAAAGTGCAAACGAGATTGTTGCTCAAGGCGATAGCGCTTTTGCCCATAAGTGTAATGTTGCGAAACATTCAGAGGTTAAGCATGTGATCAATGCTATTGCCAAGAATACCCAATTAGACATTCTCATTAATAATGCGGGTATCGCACATATTGGCAACGTCGAGAATACCTCTGAAGAGGATATGGACAAAATCTATGCTGTGAATGTAAAAGGTGTTTATAATTGCATATTTGCTACAATTCCCTTTTTGAAGAAGAAAGGGGGGGTAATTCTCAATATGACTTCAATTACCTCATCCATTGGCATTAAAGATCGGTTCGCTTACTCAATGTCAAAAGGAGCAGCCTTGACCATGATGTATTCTGTTGCTAAGGATTACTTAGAATTTGGCATTCGTTGTAATAGTATTTCCCCTGCCCGAATACATACCCCTTTTGTAGATGGATATCTTAAGAATAACTATCCTGACAATGTAGAGGAAATGTTTGAAAAGCTATCGGCGACCCAACCTATTGGTAGAATGGGAAAGCCTGAGGAAGTGGCTAATTTAGCACTTTATTTGTGTTCGGATGAAGCATCGTTCATTACAGGAACGGATTTTCCCATTGACGGAGGATTCATTAAACTAAGTGGAAATTAAGCATAAATAATATGAAGTTAATACGATTCGGGGAAGAAGGAAAGGAAAAGCCCGGTGTACAATTAGAGAATGGAAAAAGGCTGGATATTTCGGATTTTGGACAGGACTATGACGAAACCTTCTTTGGAGGTAAAGGTTTAGAAGAGTTAAAAATTTGGTTAGACACTAAGTTGGATTCCTGCCCAGAAGTTTCAGATACTACCCGTTTAGCCGCACCTTTCTGTAGACCTTCCAAGATAATCTGCATTGGATTGAATTATGCCAAACATGCTGCTGAAAGCGGAATGCAAATACCAAAAGAACCTGTTTTGTTCTTCAAGGCGACTTCAGCAATTGTTGGACCAAACGATGCTGTAATAATTCCCAAAGGCAGTACAAAAACCGACTGGGAAGTTGAACTGGCTGTGGTCATTGGTAAAAAGGCCTCTTATGTATCAGAAAAAGAAGCAATGGATCATGTCGCTGGTTATGTCTTACATAACGATTATAGTGAAAGGGAATTCCAGATAGAGCGTTCTGGACAGTGGGTTAAGGGCAAGAGCTGCGACACCTTTGCTCCATTAGGTCCGTTTATTGCAACAAAAGATGAAATAAAAGACCCTCATAACTTGAATCTCTGGTTAAAAGTGAATGGGGAGATGTTACAAAATAGCAATACTTCAGATTTTGTATTCAATATTCCTGAATCTGTAAGTTACATAAGTCAGTTTATGACTTTATTACCTGGTGATATTATATCAACCGGTACCCCATCTGGAGTTGGGCTTGGGTTTGATCCACCTAGATATTTAAAACCTGGGGATACTGTTGAATTGGGGATTGATGGTTTGGGCACATCCAGGCAAGTAGCAAAGGCATATTGAATGAGGGCCAATTATAGCCAAGGAACTTACGTCCCAATACAGAAAAAAAGCATTTGGATTATATTGGTTCAAACAATTTTCGGTTCATTATTCAAAACTGACCTGTACTGTGTACTTACGGTATTGTATTTGAAAAATAGAATTTTGATAATCCCACTCTTTTAGGATAGTTTAAATAAATAGAAAAGCGCAAGCTTTGAAGACTTGCGCTGAATTAGTTGTTTTATAAATCTGTTGTTACCCCTTGGCCTTATTCCTTTCTGTTGCTTTGGGGCATTGGAAAAGATATTCGCAATTATTCCCTAATTATTGGAATTGGCATAGCAATGACTGCAGTTTTTGGTCATTTTTGATTAACAGCATCCACTATTTGGTTTGCAAGTGGATTCAGATTGAAATTCTGAAAGATTTACTTTTGGTTTTTCGTGCTCTGTTCCCGGCTTTTCCGCGTAAACCGTGATGCTGAATATTCCTATTTCTCTTTTGTTGAAAGTTTTCACCTCTTCTTGAGAAAGATATTTCCCAAGTATATCAACAGGAATAATAATAGGCTTTTCTTTTTGGACTTTTATATTTTGAAATCCTTTGTCTTTTATTAATTGCAAGTACTCTGATTTCTGAATGGCTCCTGCAACACATCCTGCGTACATTTCCGCATCTTCTCTCAAAGCATCCGGAAGGTTTCCAACCAAAACAATATCCGAAATACTGAAGTGCCCTCCTGGTTTTAATACCCTGTATATTTCTCCGATAACTTTTTGCTTGTTGGGAACAAGGTTCAATACACAATTACTTACGATTACATCCGCAATATTATTACTCACTGGCATAGCATCAATATCTCCCTCCCTAAACTCGACATTGTTATATCCCAACTTTTCTGCATTAATCCGAGCTTTCTCAATCATTATTGGTGTGAAATCTATACCAATTACTTTTCCTTCAACGCCCGTTTCGTGTCGAGCTACAAAGCAATCATTTCCTGCACCAGAACCTAAATCAATTACAGTTTCCCCCTTTTTGATTTTGGCGAATTGTGTTGGAAGTCCACAGCCTAAGCCTAAATCAGCATCCTCAACATAGCCATCGGTTTCAGAATAATCATCCATCATAATATTGTAGACTTTGTTGGAAGGTGTGGTCGCACCACAGCAAGAGGAAGCATTTTCAGCTTTGCCCTGTTCGGCAATTCGGGCATAACGATTTTTTACTATATTCTTTAATTCCTTTTCTTTTTTCATTTTAATATATTTATTTCGATTATGCGATCAATGTTTCTAATTTTAACAACAATCTTCTTTTTTTAAAATATCTAGATTTAGAAATTGCGACATTATTTCCTTCATTTTAGTCCAATTTTCGGTGTTTATACAGTAACAAACACTTGTTCCCTCAATATTACCCTTAATTAGACCCAATTGTTTTAATTCCTTTAGGTGTTGGGAAATAGTTGGTTGGGCAAGTCCTATTTCGTTTACGAGATCTCCACAAACACAAGTATCAATTTTGAATAAATGTTGCAAAATTGCTACCCTTGCTGGATGACCTAATACTTTGGCGAATAAGGAGATCTCATTTTGCAGGTCGGTAAACATTTCCGTTTTGGTTAGTCCCATTTTAGATTTATTAATATATTGCAATATTACGATAAATATTTCAATTGGTTAAATAATTTTCGTGATTTGGCTGTAGTAATAGGAAAAAAAGGAACTGTTTACCGATTGGTTCTCCAGCTTGTGGCTAACGTTTATACAAAGAGTTATCATATTGCTTTTTATGCTTTGTTGTATGCCGTTCATCTGTCCATTCCATATCATGAAAAGTATTTATCCCAAAATGAATAAACATACCATACTTAAGTTCAATCTGTGTTAATTGTGCTTTGGTAGGTTTTCTGGATGGTACTGAAAGTATTTTTTCTGTATTTGTTTACGAGAAGAATATATGCGCAATGATTACCAATAAAATAAATTTTTCATAGTTTTCGTCATCAACACTTCACTTACTATATTCAGGGTTTATTTTTTTTGGAATTGGTGCATTTGTTTCATTCCACCAGCTCTTAAGCTGATCAAGCATTTCTTTTGTTTTGACAGGCATGCTTTGTGCTAAATTATTTCTCTCCCCGATATCTTCTGATAAATCATACAGTTCAACTTCATTATTTTCAAAATAGTAATGCAGCTTCCAATTCCCATATCTTACAACAGAACCAGGTCGTGTTCTGAATAGTGAATCACGATTTTCATTGTCATGAACATTATAGGCTTGTAAATAAATAGGGAAATGCCAATATAAAGGGCGGTCTAATTTGTTTACTTTTTCTTCTAATATTGGAGTAAGATTTATTCCGTCTAATTCTAACTGATCTTTATTGATTTCAGCATAATCCAAAATTGTGGGAAATAGATCTATATTGGATATTGGAATATCGCTTTTAGAATCTGCTCTTATCCGATCTTTCAAAACAAAGAAAAATGGTTCTCGAATGCCACCCTCATAATAACTTCCCTTACCCGCTCTTAATGGATGTTGCTTAGTAATTCCATATAATCCACCATTATCGGATGTAAAAATTATAAGTGTATTATCGAAGATCTTTCTTTCCTTTAATTTTGAAATCAATAAACCAATATTTCTATCCAGATTTTCTATCATAGTGGCATATTCAAAATTATTCTGACCATTCCAAGCAGGTTTATTCTTGTATTTGTCGAGTAGATTTTTTACTGGATTTATCGGTGTGTGAACTGCATAAGGTGCATAATTAATGAAGAATGAATTGCTAACCGTGTCAACAAATTTTAAGGTTTTCTCCATAATCATATCTGTTAGATACTGGTCTTTGGCACCTTCAAGATTAACATTCTTATATGGTGGGTAATAACTTTTTGGATGACCATTATGTCCACCACCAATATTCAGATCAAAACCATATTCTAAAGGGTTTTCGCTTAAATGCCACTTTCCAGCATGACAGGTTCTATAACCATTTTGATTTAATATTTCAGGAATGGTCTTATGCTTTTCAGATAAAGTCGTTGTGTTTTTAGTAGGTATAAGTTTTCGGTCTTTCGAAGCTCCTCTTTTAGATGAACCCACAGTGAATATGCCGTGACGAGGTGTCCACTTACCTGTTATTAAACTAGCTCTACTTGGTGCGCAATTGGCAGAAGCTGCATAACCATTGGTAAACACCATGCCTAAACTTGCCAGGTTATCAATATTGGGAGTCTCATAATATTCGCTACCCATATATCCCAAATCTCTCCAGCCCAAATCATCAATGTTTATAAGCACTATATTAGGTTTGGCCTTTTGAGATGAATCAGCACAGGAAGAGCAGGCTAGTAGTGTAAACAGGAGAAAACATCTCAATATGTCTTCTTTATAATGATGCATAACGGTCTTGTATATGAAACGTAGCGCCTTTAAAAAGCAATATTACTTCTTATCAGCACAAGTCGAATTTTTGAAAATGCACTAACCCTTGGTCAATGCAATGTCTCGAACTATATTTTATATGCGTAGTTAGAAACTGTCTATTTGCCTTATTAGTAGACTCGAATAATCTCACCATTGCCTTTGCCTTCAACACTTCTTACATAGGCATTAACAGATTTTTCCATTGAAACCGGATTGTGTCCTGGGAAGTAATCCTTATACTTTTCGTAGGCATTTTCAACCATTCCTAATGAGACTACATTTATTCTTATATTATGTTCTAATTCTAAAGCAACAGCCTGAACAAAGCTATGGATTCCACCATTTACCATTGCTGCGCTTGCCGTTTTTACAACAGGGTCATCAGCCAATATTCCTGCAGATAGAGTGATTGAGCCATTAGGATTCAAATATTTCAGTCCCATTCGAACAAGGTTTACTTGCCCCATAAGTTTGCTTTTTATACCTATATAGTAATCTTCTTCTGTAAGTTCATTGAAATTAGCCCATTTTGCTTCACCTGCTATACAAAGAATGGCGTCTAATTGCCCAGCTTGTTCCAAGCCTTTTTTAATAGAGGCAATATCGGCAATGTCAATTTTTATATCACCACTATTTCTACCTGCAATTATTACTTCATTATTTTTTGAGAAGTGTTCGGTTACGGGCTGTCCAATCGTTCCGTTTCCGCCAATTATCAATATTCTCATTGCAGTTCTTTTTTAATGGTGTTGGCAATAGTTTTAGTTCTAAATTAGTTGAACAATCACCATGATTTTAAATAAACATTTAATCCTGGACTAAAAAAATCAAAAGGTATTTCTAATTGGCATAATCATTAAAAAACTGATTTATATCCTTAATATCTTCCACTCCCAAAATCCAACAAACTTCAGCAAGGTCAGAGAAGTCAAGACCTCCCGCAAAAATCGCTTCATTTTTGTATCGATCTTCTTTCCCGTTATATTTATTGGATAAATTTATTGCAAGCTGCCATATTTCGATCAACTGTGGGTTTGTAAGCCTATTTTCCCAGTCAATTAGTTCAGCGGAACGAAACCCAGGGGTTCCGTTTCCAACTTCATTTCCATCCGGGATTTTTAGATAGTCAGAATTTTTCTTCACAAATAGTAGTTTATCCTGTGAGGTGACTTTTTCATTCCAGTCACTGTGCTGCACCACATGAAAACGCTGTGAAATATTTATTTCAGGTAAATCTGATTGAATAGATCTTATAACTTCTGCCGTAAAATCTGATTGTCCTGCATCTGCAATCCAAATATCACCCTGATTGGATAGAGTTGCTTTGATAATAGCCTTAACTTGTTCAATGGCTTCTTCTAAATTTGCATTTGCGTCTGTCCAGTTGGTTCCAAATGCGAGCTTAAATAAATCATTCGGTGGAACATACAGCCCTTCTTGAATACCATACGTTCCAGCAACTGCATGATAATGTATTTTTGAGAATTTAGGTTCAGACATGAGAGTCATGAAGGCTGCTACAGATTGAAGATCATCTACGTCTGTTTTACAGTCATATTGTACAAGCAATAAATCTTTTTTAATATTAAAATTCCTTGCTGTTGACAAGTCTTTATTTATAGCAAAGCATTTAAAGCTTATTAAAAGGGTTACTATCATGTTGAATGTTAATATCTTATATTTCATATTATTTCATTCATTTTGAAAAATGCGCCTTTTTTTTGAGTTTCGATCTGAAACCAATTGCCTATGTAGCTGTTTGGCATAGCAGGACTTTTCCACTATAGCACAAAGTTAGTGATTAAGAGCGGATTTCCGTTTAGTCCCGATTTCTATCAGGACGCCGCGATAAATTAACAATTTGTTATGTGCTGTCTTCTTTATTTTCAAATATAAAAACTTCTTCAATCTGCAGTTTAAATTGACGTGATATGTCATATGCTAGTTTTAATGAAGGATTGTATTTTCCCTTTTCAAGAAATACAATGGTTTCTCTTCTTACATTAACTATTTTTGCCAAGTCAAGTTGTGTAAGATTCTCACGAGCTCTCAACTCTTTTATTCTATTTCTCATTGAGTTGTTGCTTTACAAAAAACTTGCAAACAAAACCTATAACACCAGATAATAGAATCCCGCCACCTAGAAGAGTTTCAACATCAGAAGATATGTCTCTAAACAGGAAAATAAAGAGCCACATATACATAGATGCTAGGTATGCATAAAATCCTGACTTATATTTAACCAGTGTCGTAAATTCATCTTCTATTGGTTGACCTTCCTTTTCCTCTTTCATTTTCTTGATTGCAACAAAAATGCTGATTAATGCGACTATTCCAATAAGCGCATAAATAATTAACATTTTAGGTTGAATTTCAGCCATTTGCGAGTATACAATTATACCTAGTACAAAGGTTAGTGTTAACCCTACAAGAAGTAATAAGATGTATAGTGATTTTTTCATAATTGATTAATATTAGTTAATTAATTCTAACACAAAGTTAGATATATATAACATTATATCCAAATAATTCAATGATTATTTAATACTATTCAATTAAGCTAGAGTAATTCAAATATTTGAAGGTTGCACAACAATTAAATATTATCCCACTTATAAAAACCAAATATCAAACCCTTAATATCCATAAACCATCCGTTCACAACTTTGGTGTATAATTCGCTTGTTTTAGTTGTACTATGTCCTAAGAGAAGTTGAATATGCTTTATGATGCTACTATTTTCTAAAAAAATAGGTCGAAAAACCATGCCTCAGTATATGCGGGTGTTTTTTTGGCAGTATTTGTTTTAATGATTGCGATAGGCTGGCAGGCAGGATTACCTACGGTTTTCCTTTACGTTCGCCTTAGCAAATAGAAAACCACGGGCTAACGCCCCGGTCCCTTGCTTTTCTCCAAAGCTTCAAACTTCGTTTGGCTTTTCAGAAAAACAAAAAACCACGCTTCAAAGAGCATGGTTTTCAAATGCATTATGGTGGTGTCAGTGCAATCGTATTGAGGCCATTCGGATACGTTAAATGAACTCGAGTAGAACATCCTTTATGTGAAGATATCATGAATTCGATTACTGACATAATCCAGAAAAGGATTTAAATCATTCCGCTGAGATTTTTGAATGAGTTATTAAGGGTGGCCATAGGGTCAGGCGCCATATCCCTCTCCAAATAATAGTGATCTACGCCGATTTTCGATGCCTTTTCAATAATCTTCGAAATTTCAAAAACACCATCCCCTGGATCGGTCATATAGCCAAAAAGCTCCCTCCATTCTTGGGGGTTACTTCCAGTCCCTGAAAATTGTATTTTCTCTTTACTGTCCTTCAAGTGTAGTAATTTGTACCTATTGGGGTATTTGTCAAGATATTCCAAAGGATTTGCGCCGGCCGCCGACATCCAAAACACATCAAGTTCAAATTGCACATAATCAGGATTCGTATTTTGGATAAGATAATCCATAGGTACTTGGCCATCCATCACAACATGCTCATAACCGTGATTGTGGTAGGCGAACTTCATTCCATATTTGGAGAGACCTTCACCAAAACCATTAAATTCCTCAGCAAGTCTCTTATAGCCGTCAAGTGTGTCCCTACCTTGCATAATCGCGGCAATTATAAGATACTTGGTCCCTAATTTGTTTCCCATTTCGGCTATTTGACCCAAGTTATTCCTTAACGTGCTAATGTCAACATGTAAAGAAGGAGCACTTAAATTATATTCTTTGAGCATTCCAACAGTTTCATCAGGGGAAAAACCAAAAAACGCATGGTCCTTAGCACCGAACATGGGTCCAAACATTTCCCTGTATTGTTTTTTGGCAGCCTCTGAACTAGCGGGGAAAGGGCCAAAAAATTCAACTTCCTTATATCCTATTTCGCTGACGGTCTGTAATGTTCCTCTTAAATCTTTAACGGTCATTTGAGGAACCGTGAACAACTGAACTCCTAAATTGATATCATTCTTGTCCACGTTCGACATCAGTAATTGTTCTATATTTTTGAATCCAGTTGACAACACTGCGGCGCTAGTTCCCAAAATGGTGCTTTTTAATGCTTCTCTTCGTTTCATATTAGATTTTTAAGAAATTTAAGTTAAAGACTGAAATTGAAACCACTATAAATTATGCCATTAACCTCGGATAGAGGTACACAACCATGGTATTTTCCAGGTAAGGGATTGAATATTAAGTATTGCGTTACTCCGACTTCTGTTTTGAAAAAAACTTCGTAGACCAGTTGCTTGACCGTGCCAAAATATGTGGGTTGCCCATTTTCTAAAAAACGTTTTTCCTCGTTTTTGAGAAAGGAAAGTTTTTCTTCCACACTACTTTTCAGAAAACCTTTGCCCGTAGTACTGGCAGATAAAGAATTGAATTCTTCAAAAGCCGTTTCAAAGGCAGTTTGTTGTTCTTTAGGTGTATACTCTGCCAGAATGGTATCAATGTACTTTGGAATCAGTTTCTTTGTCGCTTCCGGCACTTCCTCATCCGGTATTAGAATATGGGCAATTTGATCTACTGTACTTACACCCTCCGATGTTAGATATTGGGGTTGCCAATCATATTTATCAGCTTTGTCCGCGCAACTCTGTAGAATACTACTGCTAATCGTTACGGTAATACCCGCCCCTATCAATAAGCTTGTTTTTTTCAAAGCTGTTCTCCTATCCATTACAATACATTAAAATTAAAGGTTTCCTTTTTTTAATTCGCTTACGGCGTAATCAGCTGCCCTAGCAGTAAGGGCCATATAGGTCAAAGATGGGTTCTGGCAGGCCGAGGACGTCATGGCAGCGCCATCAGTCACAAATACATTTTGTGCGTCCCAGACCTGGTTCCATTTGTTGAGCACTGATGTCTTTGGGTCTTTTCCCATTCTTGCGGTACCCATTTCATGTATTCCGAAACCAGGGTGGCTACCTTGGCTTATAGGCATAACCTGTGCAAAATCGGAAGCCTCTAAAATCTCAACGGCCGAACTGGTCATATCCTTTTGCATCTCCAACTCATTCTCCTTCCATTCGACATCAAAGGTTACCGTAGGCATGCCATTGATGTCGGTAACTTCATTGTTCAGTGTTACCTTATTATCGTGATAAGGTAAACATTCACCCATGCCTAAAATACCCATGGTCCAGGGTCCGGGCTTTTGAACCAATTCTTTGATAGGTTTACCAACAGTCAATTCCTTTATCGATTTTGTCCAATCGACCCTACTTGCCATCCCTTGATAACCGTAACCCCGCACGTAATTTCTCTTGGTCCCTGGCTTGCCGGGTAAGTTTCTAAATCGTGGAATATATATCCCATTCGGACGTTCATGTCTGTAATATTTATCCTGAAAATCCATGTGGATGCCCATGGCCCCGGCCCACATGTGATGATCCATGAGGTTATGACCCAGTTCATTTGAAGAGCTTCCAAGCCCTTCGGGCCAAATATCTGTTGCGGATTGCATTAATATTTGGGCACTGCCCACTGTTGACGCATTTAAAAAGACTATTTTGGAGAAGAAGTCGATAGTTTCTTTGGTCTCGGTATCCAAAATCCGTACCCCGATAGCTTTTTTGGTTTCTTTGTCATACAATATTTCCCTTACAGCGGAAAAAGGCCTAAGCGTAAAATTACCCGTAGACTGTGCCGCAGGCAAAGTGGACGAATTACTACTAAAGTAACCCCCTAATGGGCATCCTCGCATACATAGGTTCCGGTTTTGACAAGTACCCCTTTGACCGCGCGTAGCATTACCGGTAAGGTGTGCTGTTCGTCCTATGGTCAATATTCTATCATTGAATTTTTCCTTGACCCTATCTCGTACATGCTGTTCTATACAATTAAGTTCCATGGCAGGTAAAAACTTTCCATCGGGCAATTGCGGAAGGTTTTCATTTTGACCGCTTACGCCGATAAAATCCTCAACATGATCATACCAGGAGGACAGGTCATTATAGCGAATTGGCCAATCCACACCATGACCATCAATTGCATTGGCTTCGAAATCCATCTCGCTCCATCGATAACTTTGCCTCCCCCACATGATGGACCTACCACCGACATGATAGCCTCTAATCCAATCGAAAGGCTTGGTCTCGCTGTACGGATGTTCAGTATCTTTTACCCACCAGTGTTTTGTAGATTGGGTAACGCCAAACATTGAGCGCATTTGTTTTTGATAATCCTTAGCTTCGGCCACCTTTATTTTATCCCCATAAGGAAAATCCCACGGCATCTTACTAGTGGTAGGATAATCAGAAATATGTTTTACATCACGACCCTTTTCAAGAACCAAAGTCTTCAAACCTTTTTCGCACAATTCCTTAGCAGCCCATCCGCCACTTATTCCCGAACCTATCACTATGGCATCATAGGTGTTTTCTTCGGTGGCATTATTATTTATGTACATCACTTTATTTTTTAACATAGAGGTAATCGATAATCATTTCGGGTATCATTTTTTTTCGGGTTTCCAATAAATCTTTATAGTCCCCATCCGACAATCCATTTATCTCGTGTAACATATGTTTATTCAGAAAAGGGAAGAGGGTAAGTGAAACCAGATTGAGCATGAAATTGACATAGGAAATAGGTCTTATTATTTTTTTTGAAATTAACTCTTCGAGTTCTTTTTCCATAATGTTATCTACCGCCTTAAAATTGATTCCACCATACACTTTGTCAGGATGGCGTTCTGATTCAAATATTATGAATGCCGGAACATGGGGGTTTTCTTTGCAAAAATCCGTCCAGCGCGAAACGAACTGTTCAATTTTCTCCTTAAAGGACAAATTGCTGTCAAAAGCAAGTTCTGACAAGATATTGAATTGTTTGAACATGTCATCCGTAACCGTTTTAAACAGTTTATCCTTAGAGCCATAGTAATAATGAAGTGCGGAAATATTTGCGTTTGCTTTTGAGGCAATGTCTCTCGTTTTAGTGTCGGCATAGCCTTTTTTTGAAAATACTTCAATAGCGGCTTGTTTGATTTTTTCCTCTGTATTTGATGTTGACATTTATTTCAATAGTTGATTGAAAAGATTACAAATTTAGTTAAATCATTTGATTCAATCAAATGATTTAATAAAAATTTCTCTTATTAAAATATTTAGTCTCGGAAAACGAACCATTTTTGAGACGTTTGAAATCGTAGATTATCAATCTTGATTGTCCCAATTCCTTACCAAAACTTTGCGCATGGATCCTGTTTCGATTTTATAGTGTTCGGGCAGATAAGCGTTAAGTAAAATCGAAATAGGGGGCATTCTACTTTACATTTTTTATTTCCAGATTTTTCTTTTGTAACCATTGAGAGCAAGATGTCATGACAAGGGCACATCCTGAAATTACCGCCCGAAAGTTCATTCATGGCGACTAGGATAGTAGACTCCCCTGTTTATAGGGCTTTCCAAGGTCGACTATCCTAGTGGTTTAAGATTTTTCAGGTTAGTATTCTTCACTTAATTTTCGGAAATCCTTTATTTATAAGGGTTTGCAAGTCTTTGAAACGTAATAACATCGCTTTAGCGTGTTATCCTCTTGCTATCCCTTTCTTCGCATAAATACATTGAAAGGAATACCCAGAGCTTTTAAGCTCTTAACAATTATCGGCCTTTGAATTCAATAAAAAAGATGCCTATTTAGGCTAAAAATTGTTAAAATTTGAGAAATTTTGGGGCGTTTGCAAATTGTTTGCAAAAAAAAAGTCCCAGAAGTATTGAAACCTCTGAGACCCTATAGATACTGGTGATCGCGACAGGATTACCTGCGGTTTTCCTTTGTGCTCAATGTTGCAATTAAAAAACCACACAAGGCGCTGCCTTGTTACTTTGTATTTCCCTTCATTTATGAAAGCCTGAGCTTTCAACACTTTAGAAAATACAAAACCACGCTTCAAGGAGCATGGTTTTCTGAGTGTAGTGATCGCGACAGGATTACCTACGGTTTTCCTTTGCTGTCCCATGTGAAAATAGCAAGTCCGACTGTCAACCAGTCAGTTTTGGTTTCGTTTCAAGATCCCAAAACTTCGTTTTGATCTTTCCACAAAACAAAAATCCATTCCTTTCGGGAATGGACTTGCTGCTTTAAGTGATCGCGACAGGATTCGAACCTGTGACCGTCTGCTTAGAAGGCAGATGCTCTATCCAGCTGAGCTACGCGACCTTGTTGCGGAGCGAAGCTGCCTGTCCGCCGTATACGTCTTAGACGGAGGAGGAGGAAGCTACGCGACCTTGTTGCGACCATTTCTAAAAAAGGGTTAATTACCCTTAAACAAAAAAGCTCCAAGTTTCCTTGAGGCTTCTTATGTAGTAGCGGGGACTGGACTCGAACCAGCGACCTTCGGGTTATGAGCCCGACGAGCTACCTACTGCTCTACCCCGCGATGTATTGTATAAGTGCCATTATAATGCACTGTTTATTAATTTTTTCTCTCAGGTTAAGTAGGTGTCCCCTGTCCTGAGCCTTGTCGAAGGGTACTGCTCTACCCTTATCCCGATAGCTATCGGGATTGGACGGCAAATATACAACGGTTTTTTTAACCTATCAAAACTTGGCCCCAGATAATTTTTATCTGTATTCCCCATAAAATGGTTAAAATCCATAACTTCGAGCTTTTACATTACTATGGATGCAATCAATGATTTTCTTGTTAGTGCGAATAATATAGTCAATTGGCCAATGTTCTTCATGCTTATCGGTGGCGGGCTTTTTCTTGTTTTTTACTCCAAATTTTTGCCCTACCGCTATTTTGGTCATGCGATAGCGATTACCGCTGGAAAATATGATGATAAGAACGCGAAGGGAGATGTTAGTTCGTTTCAGGCCTTATCAGCTGCGGTAGCTGCTACTGTTGGCCTTGGGAATATTTCAGGGGTGGCTATTGCCATTCATTACGGTGGGCCTGGTGTTGTTTTCTGGATATGGATGACTGCTTTAATTGGGATGGGGATAAAGTTTTATTCCTGTAGTCTATCCGTTATGTTTCGAGGTACCGATTCTGAAGGCCATCTACAAGGTGGCCCCATGTACTATATAACCAAAGGTCTCGGTGAAAGGGCAAGACCACTTGCGGTTTTCTTTGCTATTTGTGGGTTGTTCGGATTTTTAGGAGTATTCACAGCCAATCAATTTACCGAGACATTCATGAGTGTCATAGAACCATCAAGTACCATTTATGAAATGAGTGAATTGAACTGGAAATGGACCATAGGTATTGCACTGGCGATAATAACTTCGCTTGTGATTTTTGGCGGGTTGTCTAAAATTGCCAAGGTAGCATCGGCCATTGTTCCTTTTATGGTAGCCGTATATTTAATCGCCGTTGTTGTGGTAATGACACTTAATGCATCGCAAATAATACCTTCTTTAAAAATGATAATTACCGAAGCATGGAATTTTAAGACCATGGTAGCAGGGGGGTTTTGGGGATTGGTGATGATTGGTATTAAAAGAGCCATGTTTTCCAATGAGGCAGGTCTGGGAAGTGCGCCTATGTATCATGGGCAGTCTAAAACAGATAATCCCATAAAAGAAGGATTGGTTGCTATGCTGGGCCCTTTTATCGATACCATTCTGGTATGTACTTTTACTGCTGTGGTGATTATTTTAAGCGGTGCTTATTTGGAAGATGCAAATGGAATCGTTATGACCCTATCTGCTTTTGAAAAAACCCTTTTTGGTTATGGGGATGATCTTTTAATGATAATAGTTACCGCATTTGCGCTTTCAACCTTATTTACCTACTCCTACTATGGAGTGAAGAGTTTATCCTTTTTAACGAATGCCAAAATCGGGAAGCTTTATAATGTATATTTTGTAATTACAATAGTTTTTGCAGCGGTCGCTTCCGTGGAACTTGTAACTCATTTAATAGACTTATCATATGCCTTAATGGTAATACCGAATATGATCGCCGTACTTTTGTTGGCGCCAAAAGTCAATCAGGCCGCAAAAGAGTACTTTAAAAACTTAAAGAATGGCTGAGCATAAAGCAGGATTTGTAAATATTATAGGGAACCCCAATGTAGGGAAATCTACTTTGATGAATGCTTTTATTGGTGAAAAGCTCTCTATAATAACATCAAAGGCACAGACTACCAGACACCGGATTTTAGGTATCGTAAATGGTGATGATTTTCAGGTTATCCTATCGGATACACCGGGAATTATCAAACCGGCCTATGAGCTACAATCTTCTATGATGGATTTTGTGAAATCTGCCTTCGAAGATGCCGATGTGCTTTTGTATATGGTAGAAATAGGGGAGAAGGTGCTAAAAGATGAAAAGTTCTTTGAAAAAATCAAGAATAGTAAGATTCCAGTATTGTTATTATTGAATAAGATCGATGCTTCCACACAGGAGGAATTGGAAGATCAAATACAATATTGGCAAGAGCAATTACCAACAGTTGAGATTCATCCCATATCAGCCTTGAACAATTTTAATGTTAAAGGGGTGTTTGAACGAATATTGGAACTGCTTCCCGAATCACCGCCTTATTACCCCAAAGACCAATTAACAGATAAACCCGAACGTTTTTTCGTTAATGAAACCATTAGGGAAAAAATATTGTTGTTTTATAAGAAAGAGATTCCTTATTCGGTTGAAATAGAAACCGAGGAGTTTTTTGAAGACCCGGAAATTATTAGAATGCGGGCTGTTATAATGGTAGAACGCGATTCCCAAAAAGGGATTATCATTGGTCACAAAGGCAGTGCCTTAAAACGGGTTGGCGTTGAGGCCCGTAAGGATCTTGAGAAATTCTTTGGCAAACAGGTTCATCTAGAATTGTATGTAAAGGTGAACAAGAATTGGAGAAGCAATGAACGACAATTGAAAAGATTTGGCTATAATCAAAAGAAATAGGTTACAGCTCCAATTTTTGATTCATGAAATCATGTAATTCGTGCATTTGTGGTTTTCCTTTACGTCTTCCAGCTCTACCAAATGCATAGAGAACAAACCAAAGTAGAACCATGAAAACCATAAGACCTAATTGTAAACCATAACCACGACCCAAAGAAGCACTTGAATAGGCCCATACTCCAAGTCCAATAAAAATGGTAGCTACCCCAAAATGTAGAAACATGAAAAAGGTCCATAAAGTAGGATTGGGACCAAATAATCCGTAAAGTTTGCTTCCCCCTTCTTCTTGGTCATTTATTTCCAGATGTAATTGTGGTGACCAGAAGTGAATTTGTTTACTATTGAATTTAATAAATACATGATCATCCATTCGTTTGACCAAAAAAGGGGGTTGGTCAATATTTTCAAAAGTTTGTAGTGCTTTTTCTTTAGGCTGCTCAAGTTCTATTTGAAACCTAGGCCTTAGAACAATTTCATTAGGGAGTACTTGCACGGTATGAGATAAAATTAGAATCAAAAGATACTATTTTTTCTTCAAATTTAAATGGTACTTTTGCAGCAAATTATGCGAGTATGAGTGCTATTGTGGCCATTGTTGGAAGACCTAATGTCGGTAAATCCACCTTTTTTAATCGATTGATCCAAAGAAGGGAAGCTATTGTTGATGCCGTAAGTGGAGTTACTCGGGATCGCCATTATGGTAAAAGTGATTGGAACGGGAAAGAATTCTCTTTGATTGATACTGGTGGATATGTAGTGGGCAGTGATGATATCTTTGAACAGGAAATAGATAAGCAGGTAGAATTGGCCATTGAGGAAGCTGATGCCCTGATTTTCATGGTGGATGTTGAATCCGGGGTAACAGGTATGGATGAGGACGTTGCCAAGATATTGCATCGTGTAAATAAACCGGTTTTCTTGGCCGTGAATAAGGTCGACAATGCCAAACGAGCTGAAGATGCTGTTGAATTCTATTCTTTGGGGTTGGGTGATTATTTTACCCTTTCAAGCATAAATGGAAGTGGAACGGGGGAGTTGTTGGATGCCCTAGTAGAGGTGTTGCCCGAAAATGAGGAAGAAGAAAGCGACCTTCCGAGGTTTGCCGTGGTCGGTAGGCCTAATGCTGGTAAATCATCATTCATTAATGCACTGATCGGTGAAGAAAGATATATAGTTACAGATATTGCAGGGACTACCAGAGACAGTATTGATACCAAATACAACCGTTTTGGCTTTGAGTTTAACCTTGTTGATACTGCTGGAATTCGTCGAAAATCCAAAGTAAAGGAAGATTTGGAATTTTATTCGGTAATGCGTTCTGTACGGGCCATTGAACATAGCGATGTTTGCCTACTGCTATTGGACGCTACCAGAGGTTTTGATGGTCAGGTGGCTAACATTTTCTGGCTGGCTCATAGGAACAATAAGGGTATCGTCATTTTGGTCAATAAATGGGACTTGGTCGAGGATAAGGAAACTAATACCATGAAACAATATACCGAAAAGATAAAAAAGGCTATTGAGCCATTTATCGATGTTCCAATCTTATTTATTTCAGTATTGACCAAGCAACGTATTTATAAGGCCATTGAAACGGCTGTTGAGGTGTATAAAAACCGAAGCAAAAAAATAACTACAGGAAAATTCAATGATATTATGCTACCTATCATTGAAAACTATCCACCCCCGGCGTATAAGGGCAAATTTGTAAAGATCAAGTTCTGTACGCAATTGCCAACGCCTTATCCCCAATTTGCATTTTTCTGCAATCTGCCACAATATATTCGTGAACCCTATAAACGATATCTCGAAAACAAACTAAGGGAGAATTTTGATTTTACTGGCGTACCGATTACTGTCTTTATGCGGAAGAAGTAATTTAGTAGTTGTACGTTTTATCCGAGGACTATTTACCAAAACCTACCAACCCCCAGAGGCGCCACCGCCACCGAAACCACCGCCGCCGAAGCCACCACTGAAGCCTCCGCCTCCGCCAAAACCACCACCACTGCCAAAGCCGCCCTTTGAACTTCCGCTGCCGAATCCACCTCGACCCATATTACTGAGTATGATAATGTCCCAGAGATCAAGACCTTTTTTCTTGCCCCCACCTCTTCCGCCTTTATTTCTTCTGTTTCGACTGGATAGAATAATTAAAATCACAATGAAAATTATAATGGGCAAAAATGCTTCAAACGGAAAACCTTGATTATCATCAAATGATCTTTCTTCTTTAAATTCACCGTTCAAGACTTGAAAAATGGCATCTGCACCATAATTCAACCCTCCATAGTAATCATCCTGTTTAAATTGAGGTATAATTACATTTTCAATGATTCTACGGGACATGGCATCGGTAAGTGAGCCTTCAACGCCATAGCCGGTATTAATCGCAATTTTTCGGTCATCTTTGGCTAATAGTACAAGAATGCCATTATCTTTCCCTTCTTGCCCTATACCCCATTTTTGGCCCCACTGTGCACCTAAGTAGGTGATATTCTCGCCCTCGGTAGAACTTATGATGGCCATTACGATTTGGGTAGAGGTGCTGTCAGAATACCTTATGAGTTTTTGTTCAAGATTCTTTTTCTGACTCTCTGGGAGTAGGTTTATATAATCATAAACACTGGTTTCTAACAGCGGTTTTTCGGGAATTTGAAACTGGGCGAACGTGACTGAACACCAACAAAGAACCAATAAGAGTACACTAGTTTTTAGATATCTCATTGCTCAATTCGTTAGCATTACCATGGTTCCATGGAAAATGTGTTTCCAGCTCTTTGCCAGCTTTTAATATGCCATCAATGAGGCCTTGTTTGAACTTGCCGTTTTTGAAATGAGATTCAATGGCGTCCCGCGTTGAGTCCCAGAAATTTTCAGGGACTACCTTATTAATTCCACCGTCGCCATAAATGCAAAACTTTTTATCATTCACAGCAACATAAATGAGTACTCCATTTTCTTCTTTGGTATTATCCATTTTCAATAAATGGAAAACCTCTTTGGCCCGGTTAAGATGGTCATTTCGTGTATGTGCTTCAATATGCACGCGAATTTCTCCTGAAGTATTTTTTTCGGCTTCAAGTATGGCCTGAACAATTTCCTGCTCTTCCTTTGCCGTTAAAAAATCTTCAACCCTGGACATTTTTATCTATTTAAAATCAAATTCAACCTCGGGGGCATCTTCGGCACCGGCCTCAGATTTGAAATAAGCGAGTTCGTCGAAATTCAAGAACCCTGCCAGTACGGAATTCGGGAAGGTTTTAACATGGTTGTTATATGGTTCAATGGTGGCGTTAAAACGATCACGAGCTACATTGATCCTGTTTTCAGTTCCTTCCAATTGCGATTGTAATTCCAAGAAATTTTGATTGGCTTTAAGGTCGGGATAACGCTCTACAGTGACCAAAAGACTTTTAAGGGCACCACTCAATCCACCTTGAACCTCATTGAACTGGGCCAATTGTTCAGGTGTAATATTCGTTGGATCAATAGAAACCGAAGTTGCTTTGGCCCTGGCTTCTATAACATCTGTTAAAGTACCTCTTTCAAAATCGGCTGCACCTTGAACGGTTTTAACCAAATTGTCGATAAGGTCATTTCTGCGCTGATAGGCACTTTCTACATTAGCCCAGGTTTTGGTCGATGTTTCTTTTAATTTAATAGCGGTATTGTTGAAGCCTACGCCCCATTGGTAAAGTCCGAATGCAATTACCCCAAGAATGATCAAGGGTATTAACCATTTTTTCATGATAGTGTGTGTTAGAAGTTATTTATAGTTGATTTTTAATCTTAACAAGCTCACTTTTGACCCGCTCCAACTTTTGGATGATATCAAAATTCGATAAGGTCTTTTGCTTTTCTTCCTTTAAGTGAGTTTTGGCACCTTCGAGTGTAAATCCACGTTCTTTTACCAAATGGTAAATCAACTGAAGGTTTTTAATATCCTGTGGGGTGAATTTGCGATTGCCCTTCGCATTTTTCTTGGGTTTCAACGCATCGAATTCTTTTTCCCAAAAGCGAATCAAAGAGGTGTTCACCCCAAATGCCTTGGCTACTTCGCCAATGCCATAATATCGCTTTTCAGGTAATTCTACGTGCATTAATCCAGAGATTGGTTTTCTTGATTTGCAAATTTGAGCATATTCTCAAATTCCTCGGGAGTTAAACTTCCATAATAGAAGTTAATTGGGTTGATCCTGTCTTTATCTTTCCAGACTTCATAATGTAGATGAGGTGCTTCTGAACGACCCGTATTGCCTACAAATCCTATTAAATCACCTCGTTTTACTTTCTGGCCTCTTTTAACATTATAGCTGCTCAAATGGGCATAAAGACTCAAATAACCATAACCATGGTCAATACGAATATGCTTGCCGTAACCAGATGCGTTATTGTCCGATCTTGTTACCTTACCATCCCCTGAAGCGTAGATAGGTGTGCCTTTAGGTGCGGTGAAGTCCATACCCCAATGCTTTTTTCTAGCTTTGGTAAAAGGATCGGAACGCCAACCATAACCTGACGCCATTCTTGTTAAATCTTCATTGTTTAAGGGTTGAATTGCAGGTATCGCGGCAAGGAGTTTTTCTTTCTCTTCTGCCAATTTGGTAATCTCATCCAAGGATTTGGACTGTATTGTGATTTGTTTTTTAATAATGTCAAGGCGCTTGGTGGTTGCTACAACCATTTCAGAATTATTGAATCCCTCTAGTGCCCTATATCGGTTTATACCTCCAAAGCCTGCTCTGCGCTGCTCTTCAGGAATAGGATTGGCCTCAAAATACAACCGATAGATATTGTTGTCCCTATCTGCCACATTGGCTAAGACATCTTCAATCTGTTCCATTTTCTTATTTAGAAGCTCAAACTGTAATTCATAATTTTTTACTTCGCGATTAAGCGATAATTCCCGAGGTGTATTGATTAAATTGGTGTTTAACAAAAGGATCAAAGAAAGTAATCCAAAAAGAAAAGAACCCAAAAAGAAAAAAGCAATGTTGCGGTATCGCTTGGATTTTTTTGGCTCTATTTTCCGGTACGAAAGTGTGTCCGGATCGTAATAATATTTTACTTTAGACATGAATGGATTTTATCCTATTTTTGTGCTTTCGTTTTAACATAACAAACAAATATAAAAATTGTTTTGCACAATTTGTTAAAATTAATAAAACCTTACCATTTTAGATGACTTCCAAAGAAATTAGGACCCAATTTTTAAACTTTTTTGAGGAAAAGAATCACAAGATTGTATCCTCAGCGCCCATGGTCATAAAAGATGACCCCACGCTGATGTTTACCAATGCGGGTATGAACCAGTTCAAGGAGTTCTTTTTAGGTAATAGTATTGCTAAAAGCCCTAGGGTTGCCGACACCCAAAAATGTTTGCGGGTAAGTGGTAAACATAATGACCTGGAAGAAGTGGGTAAGGATACATACCACCATACCATGTTCGAAATGCTGGGCAACTGGAGTTTTGGTGATTATTTTAAAAAAGAGGCTATTGAGTGGGCATGGGAATTATTGACCAATAGATTGAATATAGATAAGGACAGTCTTTATGTCTCTGTTTTTAAGGGAAGCGATGATGCCGATAAGCTTGAAATGGACAATGAAGCCTATAATTTATGGAGTTCCATTGTACCCAAGGACCGAATTATCCTGGGCAATAAGAAAGATAATTTCTGGGAAATGGGCGATCAAGGGCCTTGTGGACCTTGTTCCGAAATTCATGTAGATATCCGTTCGGCCGAAGAAAAGGCCAAAATTCCTGGTGCTTCTTTGGTAAACCAAGACCATCCTCTTGTTGTTGAGATATGGAACCTGGTTTTCATGCAATACAACCGTAAGGCCGATGGCACCCTAGAGTCGCTACCAGAGAAACATGTGGATACAGGAATGGGTTTCGAGCGTTTATGTATGGTTTTGCAAGGCGTTCAATCTAATTATGATACTGATGTGTTTACACCTGTTATTAAGGAAATAGAGATAATCACAAATTCAAAGTATGGCAATAGCGAAGAAACCAATATTGCTATTCGGGTAATTGCGGATCATATACGTGCAGTTGCTTTTTCAATTGCAGATGGGCAATTACCAAGTAATACGGGTGCCGGTTATGTTATTCGTAGAATTCTAAGAAGAGCTATACGCTATGGATTCACGTTCCTAAATACCAAAAAACCTTTCATGTACCGATTGATAAAGGTATTGGCAGAAACTATGGGCGATGCTTTTCCAGAATTACGGGATCAACACCAGTTGATTGAGAACGTGGTCAAAGAAGAGGAAAATTCCTTTCTAAATACGTTGGAGCAAGGATTGGGATTATTGGACAATGTTGTCAGTAAAACCAAAGGTAAGGAAGTGGCAGGTCGCAAGGCCTTCGAGCTTTATGATACTTATGGCTTCCCTATTGATCTAACAGCATTGATATTGGAGGAAAAAGGGTATACCCTTGATGAAAATGGCTTTAATGAAGCCATGCAGGAACAGAAAAATCGTTCTAGGTCCGCTTCTGAAGTAGCCAAAGAGGATTGGAAAGTTTTATCTACTGATAGTGAACAGGAATTTGTGGGTTATGATGTTTTGGAGGCCAATGTAAAAGTTGTCAAGTACAGAAAAGTAACATCAAAGAAGGAAGGGGAACATTATCAGATGGTATTCAATCTAACTCCATTTTATCCGGAAGGTGGCGGACAGGTTGGCGACAAGGGTTATTT
This sequence comes from Maribacter sp., assembly GCA_024228355.1. Taxonomy (GTDB): domain Bacteria; phylum Bacteroidota; class Bacteroidia; order Flavobacteriales; family Flavobacteriaceae; genus Maribacter_A. Next base: position 30,599 of record JAAETN010000470.1, read on the forward strand.
AGAGGCGGCAAACGGGGACGTTATTTATATCTTGGATACCAAGAACGAAAATAATGAAATTGTTCATTTTGCCAAGAACTTGCCAAAAAACAGCTCTGAAACCTTGAAGGCAGTAGTTGATAAGAAACAGCGTCAAAGAACAGAGGCAAACCATACAGCAACACATTTATTACACCAGGCGTTGCGGGAGGTTTTGGGCTCCCATGTTGAACAGAAAGGTTCAGCGGTACATTCCAAATACTTACGATTCGATTTTTCACACTTCACCAAATTGACGGTTGAAGAACTCCGTGCAGTTGAAAATTTTGTGAACGCGAGGATAGATGGGCAATTGCCATTACAGGAGAATAGAACTGTACCTATGGAGGACGCTTTGAAAGAGGGCGCAATGGCCTTATTCGGTGAAAAATATGGCGATGCCGTCCGTACCATTCGTTTTGGACAATCCATAGAATTATGTGGAGGCACCCATGTTAAAAATACAGGGGATATCTGGCATTTCAAGATTAAGTCTGAAGGGGCAGTCGCGGCGGGAATCCGTAGGATTGAGGCAATCACTTCAGATGCAGTAAAGGAGTTCTATTTTCAGAACAATCGAAGCTTATTCGAAATCAAGGATTTGTTGAATAGCGCACAAGACCCTGTAAAAGCAGTGGAAGCCTTACAAGTTGAAAACGCAAAACTAAAAAAAGAGGTTGAAAACCTCTTGAAGGAAAAGGCCAAAAGTTTAAAAGGGGAACTTTTAGGTGAGTTGGAAGAAATCAATGGAATTCAATTTCTGGCCAAAAAGGTGGATTTGGATGCTGCTGGCATCAAAGACCTATCCTTTGAAATGGGAAATAATAGGGACAATCTCTTCTTATTGTTCGGTACAGAACAAAACGGCAAGGCATTGCTCTCCTGTTATATATCCAAGGAATTAGTAGCACAAAAGGATCTGAATGCGGGAACTATCATCCGTGAATTGGGCAAATTCATCCAAGGTGGGGGTGGCGGACAGCCTTTTTACGCTACTGCCGGGGGCAAGAATCCAAGTGGTATAGCGGAAGCTTTGGAACACGTCAAGGAATACCTTAACTAAACGATGAAACTGCAGACCAAAGTCCCATTACAACAAGCGGAGCATCAAATTGATTATCAGAGTCAACTTTTGCTACTGGGATCCTGTTTTGTCGAAAATATTGGAAAAAAGCTCGATTACTTTAAGTTTGGATCACTGCAGAATCCGTTTGGGATTTTGTTTAATCCTAAGGCCATTGAAAATCTCGTTTCAAAATCTATCAAAGAAGCTCAATATGGCGAGGAGGACATTTTTTTTCGCGATGAACGTTGGCATTGTTTTGATGCCCATTCAGAAGTAAGCGATGTTTCTAAAGAGGATTTACTTCGAAAATTGAATGTCGAGCTAAAGAATACACGTCTACAAATCTCTAAATCAACCCACATAGTAATTACTTTAGGCACGGCCTGGGTGTATCGTAACATTGCTTCAAATTCCATTGTTGCTAATTGCCATAAAGTCCCTCAAAAAGAGTTTACCAAGGAATTACTTTCTATGGAAGTGATTGTTAAGAACCTTGAGCATGTAATAGACTTGATTAGATCAACGAATTCAAACACTCAAATCATATTTACTGTTTCCCCGGTTCGGCATCTCAAGGATGGTTTTGTGCAAAACCAACAAAGTAAGGCTCATTTGATTGCTGCTATCAGTCACTTATTAGAGAATAATGACACCCTGAGCGCACCTAGCCTACCGGTAGGCAGGGTCGAAGGGTATTTTCCTTCCTATGAAATCATGATGGATGAACTCAGGGATTATCGTTTTTACAAGTCGGATATGATCCATCCAAACGAATTGGCAGTGGACTATATCTGGGAGAAATTCAAGAGTGTCTGGATATCCAGTGATGCGTTTTCAACGATGGAAAAAGTTGGGGAAATTCAGCGAGGTATAGAGCACAGGCCTTTCAATCCCGACTCTGAAGAACATAAAAAGTTCTTGAATGCCCAGAACACTAAAATTCAAGCCCTACAAAATGAATTTCCGTTTATGAAGTTCTGAAGAAGTTGTTCGAATTCGTTAAACAATTCAAAACATAGGTACTAAAACGATTAAATGTTCTTACTTTAAAACAAAACTAAGAACATGGCAGCACAACAAAACGTACAAAGAAGACATTTTTTAAAGGCATCGGGAATTTTAGGTGCAGGATTGCTATTGCCCAATTTAAGTATGGCAAATGGCACTTTCCCATTAGCTGATGGCAACATCCATCAATTTGGAAAACGGGAAGGTTTTACGGAGCAGATCAGTATTCTTGTTTCGATGATGGATTGGATGCGAATGATTATTATGCGTGATGCCAATGGCCTATCACAGAAAGAAGTTGATTTTTTATTGGATGATAATTCAAATACTATAGGGGCAATGTTAATGCATCTTGCTGCGACCGAACGTTTTTATCAATTAGATACGTTTTCGGGTATTTCCAAAAGCAAACTCAATTTTGGTGTAGAAGAGTCCATTTGGAACGCTGCCAGTAATCTTGGGGATGCCGGTCGCAAAACTTTTGTCGACAAGCCGCTATCTTTTTATTTGGATAAGCTAGGCGAAGTGCGCGAATTCTCAAAAAAAGAACTAAAAAACCGCGATGACAATTGGTTGATGGAATCCACAAAATTCTTTGGCAACCAACCTACCAATAACTATTGTAAATGGTTTCATGTTGTAGAGCATGAATCAAACCATAACGGGCAGATACGATACGTTAAAAGTAGAGTAGCCTAACATTATTTCACAAACTTAGAGGCCCATTTAATATACTGTTCCCAATCGTAGTCGGTTACATCATGCTTTCCGGTACGGATGTGATAGGCAACCGTATTTTGAATAGGACGGTTGACCTCGAGAATTTCTTTAGAAGTGATTCCTTCTTTTCCAAACAAGGCATAAACGGGAGTGGCATAATAGGCCGAAAGAAACTCTCCCTTGGGGTCTGCCCACTGGTCTTTTTTGGCACTAGCTACGTATAATGGTCTAGGGGCAATTAATGCCAATAATTGGTGCTGATCCACTAATAGGGCTTCTTCATTTTCATTGTATTGTTCAAAATTATCGCAAAACCAATGAGGAAAACTTTGGTTGATTCGACCGACGGTTTCACCGAATTTTCGCTTTGAAAGTGCTGCTCCCCCGCATCCTGAGTTGTTTGAAATGACCCCAGCAAACCGTTCATCGGTGGCCCCGGTCCATAAGGCTGCCTTACCCAATCGGGAATGTCCGAATACCACTACTTTAGAGGCATCCACATGGATATCGGTTTCCAAATAATCCATGGCTCGGCTCAAGCCGAACGCCCATGCTGCAATGCTACCCCACTCATCGGTTTTAGGTTTATGTTGATCATCTGAATAGAATAACGCATGAAGTCCATCCGAAAAATCATTTTTATCGGGATCTATCTCACCGTAATAAATGGTAGCCAACCCATAACCTGCATTGAGTATTTTTTCAATGGCCCAACGTTGAGCAAGTACATTTCTTGATTTTTCCGTAGGTGTATGATCGGTTATTCCAAAATCATCATTGTTCCTACTCCAAGCCTCGGTAACAATAACTTCAGGATCGTTGGTAATTGTATGGTTTCCATAAAAGTTGTACCCTAGGAATAAGGACGTATTTAATTTGTCTTTGGGTAGATAGATTAAAATGGTAAAGCGAAGCGAATGCTCGTTTTTTGTCAAAACAACCTCCACCTGTTTACGTTTAGCTTGGCCATTCAACGCATTGTTGGCTTGTTCGACGACTTTGAATGAAACCTCGTCTAATTTACCAGGAACGCTACCATATACCTCATTTTGAAAAAAATCCAATAGTTCAGGCCTGCGTTTTTTGACCCATTTCCTAGCGTTGCTCAACTTTTTACCATTAAAGCGGATTAGAGGATCAGGAACCTGAAATTTCGGCACCTTGGTATCGTCATAATTAGGTGTAAATTGTGCAGATGAGCTATATGTCATGAAAAGAAATGCGATAAAACAGTTTATTAATTTCATTGTTTGGCTACTAAACTTTTATCCACCAGCTCAATACCATCGTCGATCAAGCGTCCGACTTTTGGATTTTTCTGTTTTACCGTTTCCAAGTACGCTTTTATCTCCGAGGCGAATTCTTGCTCCTTTTGTATCTCAGGATTCATTTTGGCCAATTCATACAATTCAACACATAACAGCCAATCCTCCGTGAATTTGTTGGAGATTTCCTTAAATACCTTATTTCGCGAAATAATGGTGTTTTGACCTTTCCTAAAATCCCTTATTTGTTGATATAATTGTTCAAGCTGCACTGTTCTATCATCCTTTGTCTGCTTAATAGTAGTTTCGGATATCTCATGGGTAACCAAATCAAAACTATTCAGATCGGCAGGACCATTAAATGCCGATACAATATGTTCCCCAATGGCCATGCTATAAAGTTCATCTTGAGATTTAAAAAGGATAGTATCTTTATGTTTCACATTACAATTCTTAAATGTAACAAGTATTATTTTTCCCCTTAGATTTCGTGTGCCAGTAATGATTTCTCCTTGTATGGTGATATTGCCTTCAAATTCCAAGGAAATGTTTTCCCCTTCATAAATATTATATGCTTTTAAGTCCCTTGGACTCATATCCTCAATGGCAAGATTTATTCCCATGAGCTTGCCCATAGGTGAACCAAACCCATTTGCATGTTTTTCAATGCCGTGACCAACTAATTCTTTCTCACGGTATGCAAGGGCAGTTGGGCCAATGGTTTGGAAAAAAACGGGCTTGTTTTCATGTTCAATGACCATTTCAAAATTCCCAGAAATCTGAAGTCCTGTACTCAATTCTATAGTACCTAATTCCCTTGAGTTGATTAATTTTTTGATAGCACTGATACCTCCTTTACGCAAGGCCATGGTATTTGCAAATTCCTCCAAAACCTGACTCAAAAAGGCAAAATCGGGCGTTACGAACAATTGGGGTTGAGGTTTGGTAATATCAAACGCAGTATGTGCAGCTTTAATGGAATATGGGATTTTATCTACTTTGTTGGTCATGCACCAAGCACTCTCTCCGATTGAGGACAATAAGCCTGCGCCATAGATTTTCGGATTTTCAACTGTACCGATAAGTCCGTATTCCACGGTCCACCAATGCAAGTTTCTTATAAGGGAAATTTCACTTGGCTCACCCATATTTTGCTGCAGCTCTTCAATGTGCTTTTCTGCTGCCAAAATATCATTTTCTGGAGTTCCTGATGCCTCTTTGATTATAGACAGATGCCTTACAGCTTCATATAATTCAAAATCCTTGGCATTTGAAATAGCCTTACTACCTATTTCCCCAAAACGCCTTAGATATTCGGCATACTCCGGATTGGCGATAATAGGGGCATGGCCAGCTCCTTCATGAATAATATCTGGGGCCGGGGTGTACTCAATATGTTCCAATTGACGAATATCAGAAGCTATAACCAACACATTATAAGCTTGAAACTCCATAAATGCCGATGGTGGAATAAATCCATCCACGGCAACAGCTGCCCATCCAATATCCTTTAAAATACGGTTCATACCATACAT
>JAAETN010000471.1 GCA_024228355.1 Maribacter sp.
GTTTTGCTTCTTTGCAATATGTTTTGTTTTCGCTTGCGTAATGATCATTCTGTTCTCTGAAGATTCGAGTGATTCCGGTGCAAAGACATAATTAGAAAGGTCTAAATGACCCATAGAAAGTTAAATAATAGAATTTTGGGAAAAGCATACTTTTATCAATGTTCGATTAAAATACAAGTACTTTCTAGTTTTCCATTAATCTTCCTATTTATCCTCTTTTCTTCGATTAAATCGATATGCCCGTATAAAGGTGTATTTTACACGCATATAAACATGCTGTAGCATATTTGAGAAAATCTGAATCGAAATAATTGACAAAAAAGAGAAATAGACTTTACATATATCACGGAATACTACAGGTAAGGCAGTTGGTGAATGGTTCGACCTTCAATATAGCGATATCAACTTCTTGATTTTTTAATATTGTATTCCGCTAAAATTGTAAATCATTCCATAACAAAACCATATCTTCGGTAATATTTTAAACACTTGAATAGATCTTATGGCATTTCTAAAACGTTTGGGATTTTACCTTTTTGGGCTAGCTATAGGTCTTATCTTTTTAGCAATTTTCCTCAAAAATAAAACAGCGGAAACCGGCGTTGAATTTTGTTATTTCCCAAACTGTAGAACGTTAAAGGATATTCGTTCTAAACCACTTACTTATTCAGATGATGTGAAGGAGTTGATGAATGGATATCAATTGGATTCGATTAAAATCTCGTATTTCTTAAGGGAAGGTAAAGTAGATTTCAAAAAAAGCAATACAAAATCAACTCCCTGTAAAACTTATATTATCGAAGCGGAATATAATGACGGAACTGCGGTCATGACGGTTAAAAATTGTCCGGATAATGCTCTTATAGAAAAGGTCGCCTTTTAAAATTGTGCTTAAATCTTCCTACGCTTGCGCTCTTTTTTCAAAAGGGATAATTCACGACTGGTCTGTCCGGCTACCGAAGTATTTTCCTCTGCCCTTCTTATCAAATAAGGCATTACATCACGCACCGGACCAAAAGGTAGGTATTTGGCAACATTATAACCTTGTTCTGCCAGATTAAATGATATATGATCACTCATTCCGTATAACTGCCCAAACCATATTCTATTATCATTTTTGACGATTCCCATATCTGCCATTAGCTGCATTAAATTATAACTGCTTTCCTCATTATGGGTTCCCGCAAAAAGCGAAATGGTATCTAAATGATCCAAAATATATGTAACACAGGTATCAAAATTATCATCAGTGGCCTCTTTTGTGGGACACATGGGAGTTTTATACCCTTTTTCCTCGGCACGTTCGTTTTCCTTTTCCAAATATGCACCTCGAACAACTTTTATTCCCATTTTAAACCCTTCCTCCTTGGCTCTCGAATGTAGTTTCTTGAGATAATCCATCCTATCCCAACGATACAATTGAAGTGTATTGAATACAACGGCTTTCTTCTTATTGTATTTGCGCATCATATCCTCAACCAGTTGGTCTGCAGTATCCTGCATCCAACTTTCTTCAGCATCAATCAACAAAGAAATGCCAAGATCATAGGCTTTCTTACAAGTTGTATCAAACCGATTGACCACTCGCTGCCATTCCCACATCTCAGAATCTGTGAGCGTTTTGCCTTTACCAATTTTTTGGTATAACCCCAGACGTCCATATCCAGTAGGTTTAAAGACAGCAAAAGGCATAGCCTCTTTTTGCTTTACAAAATCCATAACCTCCAAGGTCCTAGCCAAACAGTGATCTAACGTGTCTTCATCTTCCTTGCCCTCAACAGAATAATCCAGAACAGAACATACATCTTTTCCCCACATCTTTTCTACTACTGGCATACAATCGGCTTCATTGACACCCCCACAGAAATGATCAAAAACCGTAGCTCGTATTAATCCGTTTACAGGCAAATGCGTTTTTAACGCAAAGTTCGTCATTGCTGTACCAATTCGGACAAGCGGTTCATTGGCTATCATTTTAAACAAAAAATAAGCCCGTTCTAATTCGGAATCCGATTTTAAGGCAAATGCCGTTGAAGTATTCTCAAAAATGCGTTTCATTTTCAACCAATATTAAGGGATATAAATATAATCACAGATTTTGTATTCTTATCAATAAAAATTACGTTTATTTTGTGCTACAGATCAACAGAAAATGGAATCGATTACCACTTCGTCCTACGCCGTACATTTCAATGAAAAGGCTTTTGATGCATTAAAAGAGCACCTTGCGAACATAGAATATTCAAAAATATTTGTTCTGGTTGATGAAAACACCAAGGCCTATTGTCTTCCGGTTTTCAAAGAGCACTTGTCAGGTAACATTTCTTTTGGTTTAATTGAGATAAAATCAGGTGAGGAAAACAAGAATATCAGCACCTGTAATGAGGTATGGTCAGCGCTGTCAGAATTGGATGCTGACCGCAAGAGCCTATTGATTAATCTTGGGGGTGGCGTTGTTACCGATTTAGGTGGGTTTATAGCCTCAACCTATAAGAGAGGAATCAATTTCATCAATATACCCACTACCCTTTTGTCTATGGTTGATGCTTCAATTGGCGGTAAAACAGGAGTTGACCTTGGTCCTTTGAAAAATCAAATTGGTGTAATCAACCAGCCTGAGATGGTTTTGGTCGCTTCAGAATTCTTACAAACACTTGAGGATAGACAAATGCAAAGTGGATTTGCTGAAATGTTGAAACATGGACTTATTCAAAATGCAACTTATTGGAAAGAACTCAAAGAATTAAAACGTCTTAAAGATCTTGATGACCATATATACAAATCGGTGTTAATAAAGAACAGGGTGGTTCTTGAAGATCCAACAGAGCAGGGTCTGAGAAAGATCTTGAACTATGGCCATACCCTTGGTCATGCCGTTGAATCTTACTTTCTTGAAAACCAAGAAAAGGATACCCTTTTGCACGGTGAAGCCATTGCTATTGGTATGATACTTGAGGCCTATCTTTCAAACAAAATGAAGGGACTCTCCCAGCAAGAATTAGAAGATATAAAATCTACATTTTTAAAAAGATATCAAAAAATTGATTTCACAGAAAAAGATATCACTTCTATTCTAGCATTACTGAAATTCGATAAGAAAAATTCCCATGGTAACATCAACTTCGTACTTCTTGAGGCAATTGGTAGACCTATAACCGATGTGAAAATTCCTAATGAATTATACCTTGAGGCATTTGCATACTACAAAGAACAATAGCTTCATATACTAAAATCGGCGATATACAACTCTTTGAGTTTTTAAAAGGAAATAATCTCTAGTTTAGGTTATCGAAATTATCCAACTGAGGGAAAACCAAATTACCATGATTCGCAAACTTGTAGATTACAAAAAACTTGACCGCAAACTTGCTGCTAAACTTATTGAAACTTATCCTGATGGCTATGGGGATGATGACATCATTACGTTTAAAAATGTAAGAGGTGAGATTATCGAAACGGTCGAATTAAGAACTAACGATACCGTTTATTTGGTGAAAATAAGCAAGAGTCTCGCCAATTTTATTTCGAATTTAGTAGAAAATATGGAGAAAGGTTTCGAGTCTAACGATGAAACTTTTATCGAAGAGGCAGAACCATCTTCAGATACGGAACTCCATTCTGAAGAGGAGTTCAATGAGGAGTCCTAGTAGATCTTTCCATCAAGATATCGCTCCCTGATTACATTTCTGTGATGCTTTTGATGCCCACAGATAATGAATCCTAAAGCTGCAACACTCATTGGGGAGTTACTTGCTTTTCCCATGTTATGAAGCATTTGACCGTTCATATTTGAAAAAAGTGCAATAGTTGAAAGCCGTATAGTTTTGTATTCCTCGATTATACTATCCTTGGTCCTGCGATCCGCGTTTGAATTAGGCACATATAGATTTTGATCAAAACCCGGTAAAGGTGTTTTATCACCTCGCATAAATCGTAAGGCCCTGTACTGAAAAACCCTTTCTGTATCCAAGACATGCAACAAAGCCTCGGCTATTGTCCATTTACCTTCGGCATATGCATAATGTAACTTTTCATCTGGCAGGCTTCCTAAAAATTGGGGGAAATTCTCTAATTGTCGCCTCAGCAAATCAAATAATTCCACATCTCCAAGAACATCGATATAGGTTTGATAAAATGGATTGTATTCTTCTTTTTTTAACTCTGCAATTCTCATATGATCTTAAATAAAAAATCCCAAAGACTTGGCCTTTGGGATTAAAGTTATAAGAGATTAAGGCCCTACATCTCGTTGAAAATCCTATGCATCAATCGTTTTTTATCGTTGATACTTTCTTCAAGTGAAATCATGGTTTCAGTTCTACTGATTCCATCAATGTCATCGATCTTAAAGATAATATTTTTGGCATGATTGGTATCCTTCGCCCTAATTTTACAAAAAATGTTGAATTTACCCGTAGTAATATGGGCTACAGTAACATTGGGTATTTGTTCCAAACGCTCTAATACAAACTTGGTTTGGTGGGTCTTTTCCAAAAATATACCGACATAGGCAATAAAGGCATATCCAAGTTTTACATAATCCAAAGTAAGTGAAGAACCTCGAATGATCCCCGCTTCCTCCATCTTTTTAACACGCACGTGAACCGTACCAGCCGATATCAAAAGTTTTTTGGCAATATCGGTGAAAGGTGTTCTGGTGTTATCAATTAACATATCCAGAATTTGGTGGTCTATTTCATCTAATTTAACTTTTGTCATTGGAATCATATTTTAGGCAAAAATAAGTAATTAAGAAATTAAATTTAATAAAAGTTGCTTTTTTTTAACAAAACCGTAATGAAATATTGTTTTTGGAAAATATTATTTAAAAATCGATTTATAAATCTTTCCAAAAAGACTGCATTTTTATTAATTCAAGATTACTTTCCTTATTACAGTCATAGGTTTTGTGACCAAAATAACCTTGTAGATTACCGGTCCTTTCAATTACTGGTTCAAAATGAATTCTATTATCCTGAAGTGTTTCCTTGTAAAGAATTGCAATGGATTCCCCTTCTTTGAACTTTTGGGAATTAATAATATGTGCATTATGTATTATAATATCATAAAAGAACTTATTGTTCTGCGGTATTTGAAAGTATTCATCAGTGCCACATTCACCTAGAGAATCTGACGAAATGGTATGTAAGGCAGTGATTAATGCCTTGAAAATATACTCTCGAGTAATTTCCCGCTCATAGTCATCCGGGAAGTGTCCTGCTTCAAACAATACTGTTGGCGTACCAAGTATTTGAAATGTATCCCCAATACAGTTGGCATTGAATGAATCATCATACCTACCCACTTGCCCAGGAAGTTCTTGTTGAAGCACATTGTTCATTGCAGCAATTAATCGCATACTTAGCTTCCTAGTACTTGAAATATTTCGATCATGATCATGGGCCGGTGCTAGAAATGAAATCGTCGCCGGTTTAAAAGTTTTGCCAACATTGAATATGGTTCTTTGATCATGTAAGTTGAAGCAAAAGTCAGGTATAAACTCCTCAAAACAATACCTTAATATTTTACTTTCTGGCTGACTCCGGTCTTGGGCATCCCTGTTAAGATCAATTTCATTTGCATTAACCCGTGAGTATGCTTTTGCTCCATCTGGATTAAGTATGGGAATAATCTTGATAGTACAATTGTTCAAAATTGAACTTGATAAACGGTTTTTGGCCCCAACCCAATTAATTAAATCAAAAACTGCCTTTGTGGTGGTTGATTCATTCCCATGCATTTGGGACCACATCAATATTTTTTTTTGCCCTTTGCCAAAAGTCACCGATTTAATAGGAAGCCCATTTACGGATTCACCAATTTGCTCAACCCTAAAACTTTCAGGCAATCCTTTCAGAATTGTGGAAATATGCTCATATGTGATATACCTCCCCTTTAATCTTTTTTGTTTAATGGAATGATAGTCAGATAAGTTGAAATCCATTTTTTGGGTTTTGTATGGTTACAAATGTAATATCAATATGAGTTACAATTGTAACTACTTAATTTACATTTGTATACAACAATAGACGGTGATATGGGATTCTGCCGTCACAATTGTAAACAAAAATTGGATTCGTTCTGGTGAAATTTATATTATATCCCTTATTAATTAATTACCAGCATGTTACATTGCTTTAACTAAACTGATTTTATAGATTAAGGTAATAATTATTACACATTATTACTTGATTTTTACCCTTCTTTTATTAGATTTACACAAATATTTGTTACAGTGGTAAACTCTGAGGATTTTGTAAAACGATTAGAGAAAATACTTCAATATTACGACATATCGGCCTCTATTTTTGCGGATAAGATCAAAGTACAACGGTCAAGTATATCACACCTTCTTTCTGGAAGAAACAAGCCGAGTTTAGAATTTGTTTTAAAAGTGATTAAAACATTCCCTGAGGTAAATCTTTATTGGTTATTAAATGGAAAAGGTACTTTTCCAACCAGCACTACGGATCATTCAAAAGCTCCCTCCCCTATTCAGAAGACCGTTATACCAAAAGAGAACATGCCAGCCGCTCAATCCGTAACACAAAAAAAGATTGAAAAGATCATCATTTTTTATAGTGATGGAAGTTTTAAATCATATCACGAATAAGCATGAAATAAAGATGCTTTATTTTGAATATCCATTTTAATTGCAACTAAATTCTTTATTTTGTGTTCATGATCAAAAATATCGGCCTTTTATTTTTCACCCTATTGGTTTTAAACGCTTGTTATCAACCTAAAAGGGATTGCAAAGCATTTAAA
>JAAETN010000472.1 GCA_024228355.1 Maribacter sp.
GGCAAAGTGCACATTTTTCGGCATATATTGTATCTGTGTCTATTTCATTGGCAAATGTGTTTTTAAGGCTTACACATAAAATTGAACCAAAAATCAATAAGCTAACAATCATCATACTTTTCAACGCAATTCTCCTTTCAAGAAAAAAAATAAAGTTGCACGCAATTTTTCTATTATTGGCAACTCAAAACAAACATACGTTCTTAACGCACAGCACCTACAACAAATTCCTTCAGTCGTTCTTTGAATAATCCCAGAGCTAATGCCCTGTGGCTAATCCTGTTCTTAACATCTGATCCTAATTCTGCCATAGTTTTTTTATATTTCGGAATATAAAAAATGGGATCATAACCAAAACCGTACTTGCCACATGGTTCTGTATTAATGAAACCTTCGCAACTCGCTTCTACAACAAACTGCAATTCATCGGGTCCGGCCAAAGCTATAGCACACCTAAACCTCGCTGTCCGTTTTTCAGAAGGAACACCTTCCAATTCCTTAAGGATATTTAAGCATTTTTCACTATCACTGGTATCTACACCACAGTAACGTGATGAGAAAATACCA